>DASUFX010000547.1:0-3628 GCA_036274355.1 Kofleriaceae bacterium
TGCGCGCCGAAGGTCGTCGACCAGCTCAACATGGTCGCGAACTTCGCGGGCGGCGGTCGCGTGTTCAGCTTCTACGCGCCGTTCCGTTGCGACTACTGCGATTCGGAGCAGCGCGCGCTGCTCGAGGTGACGAAGGACTGGGAAGCGATCAAGTCGATGAAGCTCGGCGAGCGCCCGTGCCCGTCGTGCAAAGAGAACATGTACTTCGACGAAGACGGGTCGACGTACTTCTCGTACATGGTCGGTCAGGGCACGTTCGAGCTCGATCACGACGTGATCGGCTTTCTCGCGACGAAGCTCGACTACCGCGTCGGCACCGTCGATCAGAAGCTTCACATCGACAAGATCATCGAGGGGCGCGTCACGTACCTGCGCCTCACCGGCGATCTCAACAACACGTTCCCGCGCGAGAAGCTCGCCGAGGGTATGGAAGGCCTCGTCATCGTCGACGTCACCAGCGTGCCGCGTGTCGAGCCGGCGGGTGCCGCCGAGTGGCGTGGCTTCGTGCAGCAGGTGACGCCGCTCGTCGAGCAGTTCTATCTGGTCGGCGTGCAGCCGGCATTCCTCGAGAAGCTCTGCGACAAGGAAGGGCTCGGCACGAAGGGCACCGTCGTCGAAATGACGCTGCCGTACATGTGCAATTCATGTGGCTCCGGCAGCGGCCAGACGCTCAACGTCGCCGAGCATCAAGACGTGCTCAAGTTCGCGACCGCGCCCGAGCTGCGCTGCCCGAACTGCAAAGCCGCGATGACATGCACGGCGACCGAGCAGGCGATGACCATCCTGCCGATGTTGCCGAAGGTCAACATGCCGAAGGATCTGGAGCGCCAGATCGGCATGTTCAAGGCGCGCAAGATCGAGCGCAAAGCACTCGCTGCGCCAACGCTGCCAAAGGCTCCGGGTGCGCGCTCGGCAGTCGTACCGGTTCTGCTCACGCTGCTCGTCGTCGTCATCGCCGCCGGCGGTGCCGTGTTCTACATGAAGTCGAACAAGCAAGACGACGAGGGGCCATACGGTCACGGTCCGCTTGTCGCGAAGAGCGCGGACGTGCAGCCGGCGTGGATCAAACCGAACACGACGCCAGGCATGACCTACTGCGGTGAGGATGGCGGCGCGCTGACGTGCGTCGGCGTGTCGATGGTGTCGCCGAGCCAGGAAGACGCCGAAGACGAAGCGAGCGACGCCGCGGTCGAATCGATCGCGTTCGAGCTCGGCAAGCGCATCACGGACAAGAAGTGGCTCGCCGCGGTCCCGCCGATCTACACAGCGGCGCGCGATGCGAAGCTCGCCGCGCTCAACCGCGATCCGCAGAGCACGCAGGCGCGTCGTGACGTGCGCGATGGCCGCCGGGCTGTCGCTCACGCGATCAAGGGCGTGACGCCGGTCGCTCGCTACTGGGAAGCCTACGAGGCGCGCGATGGCCGTCGCTTCGTCGCGTACATCGAGGTCAAGCTCGCGGCAGCGGACGCCGCGAAGATGATCGACAACTACACGAGGCAGCAGACCGCGCTCGGCGCGACGACGGTGACGTACTTCCCCGAGCTTGGCTGGAAGTACCCCAAGGTCTCGCGCGGCGCGATCGTGCTCGCGCTCCAGCCCGGTTCGTTGCAGCAGCTCGGCGTCGCCGAGAACTCGGTCGTCATCTCGGTCGATGGCCGTGACACGCCGGACGCCGAGACGTTCTCGAAGTTCGTCGTCGAGGAGCGCGAGGTGCTGGAGGAGCGCGGCGGATCGTTCCGCTTGCTCGTCCAGGCCGATTCGGGCGACCCGCGCGAGTTCTCGCAAACGTTCCCCGGCCGCGTGATCGAGGTGCCGATCAAAGACGGCAAGCACCACGGCAAGGGCACGGGCGGCACCGGTGGCGTGAATGTCTGGGATCGCTTCGGCGGCAATCGCGGCAGCGGTCGCGACGATCCGACGCAGTAGGCCAACGGCTGACGCGCAGCGGGTGCGCCGGCGCGGCGTGCTGCGCTGCACACAACGGTGGCGCGATTTCGCACGCGCCTGCCAGCAGTGATACCGTTACTCGGCATGAGACGCGGGTGGCTCTTGCTCTGTCTCGGACTGCTGTCATCGCGGGTTGCTGTCGCGCAGCAGCCTGCGGGGTCCGAAGACGTCACGAAGGAATTCCAAGCTGGTGTCGATGCGTACCGGCTCGGCAAATACGACGAAGCGCGCCAACATCTCCAGAAGGCGCGCAGCATGGATCCGAAGCTGCCCGGGCCGCATCGGTTTCTCGCCGCACTCGGCCAGGTGCAGAGTCGGTGGAGCGAATGCATCGAGAGCGCACACAAGGCGCTCGAGCTGAACCCCGCGTCGTCGGAAGCGAGCGATACCCGCAAGCTCTACGAGTCGTGTCGGATCTCCGCGGGACGCACGCCGGCGCGCCAGGAGCTCGGTGACAGCGCCGCGGTTGCGGTGACGACGAACGTCGTCGGCGCGACGGTGAAGATCAACGGTCTTACCTACGGTGGTACGCCACTGGCGCCGCGTCCGATCACGGCCGGTTCACTCGACGTCGAGATCGAGAAGCCAGGCTGGAAGCCGGCGAAGCAAACGGTGAACGCGATCGCTGGTGTCGTTACCGACGTGATCGTGGATCTCGAGGCCGATCCGAACGCGCAGAGCGGGACCGATCTCGAGGTGAGGACCGCGAAGATCAAGAACGGCTATCTCGTCGTGCCACCTGGCAGCGGCACGCTCACGATCGACGAGAAGCCCGCACCGGCTCCGGTCGGTGATCGGTTCGAGCTGCTCGCCGGCACCCACACGCTTCAGCTCGAGCAGTCCGGCAAGGATCTGTGGCGGCGCCGCGTGCGCATTGCGGCCGGTCAAAAGACGACCGTCACGCCCGAGTTCGTCGATACCGCGCAGCGCAGCGCCGTCGAGACGCGCGGGTTCTATATCGTCGGTGCCGGTGCAGCATTACTTGCGGCCGGATTTGGTACGGCGATGATCTCGCGCAATGCCGCCGACGAAGCGCGGGACATCGCGCGCATCGAGCGCACGCGCGATGCGTCGCGTTCGCTGTCGGAGACCGCCATGATCTCGCCGGTGCGTACGCGCGCTGATTTGCAGGACGCGCGCGATAAGTCCGCCAAGTTCGCCGTGATCTCCGATGGCCTCTACGCGGTCGGCTTCGTCACGGCGGGGGTTGGCGCTTACTTCCTCTATAAAGGAGCGCGGCAGCGCCGCGACGTACCTCCGCCGTTTGCGATCGCGCCCATGCACGGCGGCGCCATGATCGCGAAGGAGCTCGCATGGTGAGATGGCTCCTCGTGTTCGCATTCGCGTCGGCGATGGCAGGTGCTGCCTGCACGCTGTTCGACGACGATCCGCCCGACGACTCGTGCATGGCCGACACCGACTGCTTCCGCGCGCAAGGCGAGGTTTGCGACATGAACGCGCACAAGTGCGTGCAGAAGCCGATGGCTGACGCAGGAGTGGATGCACCATGAAAAAGGTCCTCGCACTCCTGCTCGTGAGCAGCACTGCGTACGCCGGTGGCACCGCACGCCCGAACGGAATCTCGGCACGCGGCGTCGGCATGGGCGGCGCCTGGGTCGCGTTTGCGGACGACGTGACAGCGGTCTACTTCAACCCGGCCGCGATGGACGCGATGCCGGCG
>DASUFX010000548.1:0-15007 GCA_036274355.1 Kofleriaceae bacterium
AGCCGAGTCGCTGCCGTCCGCCGCGCGAACCGCTTCGACTGCGACCCAGCTCGTGCCGCCCGCGCCCGCGGTATCGACCGTGTGGATGCCAGCTCCGACGAGCGCGCGCGCCGCTTGCGGCGACAATCCGCAGCCGGTTTCTTTCACGATCACCGGCAGCGCGCCGGTATCGACCACCCGCGCGATCGCATCGACGAGCCCGCGGAAGTCGCGGTCGCCGTTCTCCTGGATCAGCTCCTGGCCCGGATTGAGATGGATGCAGAGCGCATCTGCGCCGATCGACTTCGCGAGCTCGACGACGCGTGCCGCGCCCAGCGCCTTCGCTTGGACAGCACCGACGTTGCCGAACAGCACGACATCCGGCGCGACGTCGCGCACCTGATAGCTCGCTGCGAGCTCGGGATGTTCCGCCATCGCGCGCTGCGATCCGAGCCCGAGCGCGACGCCGGCCTTCTGCGCCGCGCGTGCGAGATCCTTGTTCACGACCGACGCCTCTGCGGTGCCGCCGGTCATCCCGGTGATCACGAGCGGGGCACGCAGCTGCTTGCCGCACAGCTCGGTCGCCAGCTCGATGTCGTCGAGCGCGAGCTCGGGAAGTGCCTGATGCACGAGGTGCACTTGCTCGAGCAGCGTCGAGCGCGCGAAGTCAGCGCGGCCCGAAGCTGCCACCTCGAGGTGGTCGGCCTTGCGCTTCGCGATCGCCGGCTCGTCAGGCACGAGCCATTTTTACTACGCCAACCGGATCCAGCGAGCCTTCGCGGACTCGATCTTCCCGGCGAACGACTGCGGGAAGTGGCGGAGAACGTACGCGAACGCTTGCTGGATCAGCTCGCGGTCGATCTCCTGTGGCACTTCCATGTTCTGGTCGTGCGGATCCGGCTTGATGCCCAGCCGTACGACCTCGGTGAGCCGGAGGACGTGGAGGCGGTTAACGAACAGCGCGTGGGCAATCCCAAGGAACAACTCTTCGTACGCAGGGTCCAACGCGGCCATAGGAGCGCACGTAATTAACACGTTGGCCGGATGTGGGCTAGGGGGACTTGGAAGTACCTATCAGCCCGATAAACCTGGCGTTTGGGACGATCTGGAAGCCCTGTACCGTGACGTTCGCAAGGACCACGTTGTCCTCGTGCCACAGCGGGATGATCGGGAGCTCGTCGGCGATGATGCGCTGGATGTCTGCGTAGATCTGCTTACGCTTGTCGCGGTCGAGCTCGGTGCGGCCGGCGTCGACCAGGCGGTCGACCTCGGGGTTCTTGTAGCGCCAGCGGTTCGAGCTCTCGGAGCCTTTGCCACCCGGCCAGTTCGACGAATGGAAGAACCAGCGGTGGAAATCGGGCTCGGTGATCTCGGGGCTCTGCATCGTCGCGATCTGGTAGTTGCCCTTCTTGATGTCGGCGAAGAAGGTGTTGAACTCGAACGAGCGGATCTCGACGTCGATGCCGACCGTCGCGAGCTGCGCCGCGATCACGCGTGCAATCGCGATGCGGAACGCATCGGCGCTCGTCTTGTAGACGAGGTGCAAGCGGATGCCTCGCGCGTTGGGCTTGAGGCCAGCCTCGTCGAGCAGCTGCTTCGCGCGCGCGACGTCGTGGTTCCAATGGGTGACGTTGCCGTTGTACGCCCAATGCATCGGCGGCAACAGGCCGGTCGCTAGTACCGCTCGGCCGGAGAGTTTCGCCGCGACGATCGCGTCGCGATCGAGTGCAAGCGCGATGGCCTGACGCACGCGCACGTCTTCGAGCACCGGATCGGTGTTGTTGATCAGCATGTACGTGAGCAGCACGCTCGGTGCCGACGCCACCTGCACGCGCGGTCGCTTGATCACGTCGTCGACGAGATCGAGGCGGAACGAGTTCTGCACGAGATCCGCGGAGCCACCGACGAGCATCAGGATGCGCGCGGCTGCATCGCGCACGACGCGAATCTCGACGTGCGGGATCTTCGGACTGCCGCGGAAGTAGCGCGGGTTCGCGTCGAGTACCGCGCCCTGCGAGCCGAGCGAGTGCAACGCGTACGGCCCCGCGCCGACCAGCTTTGCGGGCTTGCATACGCCCGCCGGGGTGCCGTGAAACGACACGATGCCGAAGTCCATGTCGCTCATGAACATCGCGAGCGGCGACTTGAGGTGGAAGCGTACGCGCTTGGCGTCGACTGCCTCGACGCTGACGAAGCGCTCGACCAGGCCTTTCTGATAGAGGCTCTCGCACTTGTCGTCCATCACGGTCTGGAACGTGCGCGCGACGTCCTCGGCGCGCACCGGATTGCCATCGGAGAACGTCGTGTCGCGCACCGTGACGTCGATCGTGAGCGGATCGATGCGATCGACCGCCGCCGCCAGCTCGAGCTCGGGCTCGGCGGTCGGCGTGTCGACGGTCGTCAGGCCCGGCGCGATCAAGCGCGACACTTTTGTCTCGTAGTTCGACGTCGTGTAGCGCGGGTCGACCGTGTTCATCTGCGCCTCGATGAGCAGCACGATCGTGTCATCGGGCGTGCGACGCCGGTTCGCGGTGCATGCCGCGGCAGCAATAACGAGCAGCGTGATAGCGTTTATACGTGGTGACATCGCGCGTGGTGCTCGTCCTGCTGCTCGTGAGTATCGTCACGGCACCGGCGCACTCGCAACAAGCCGGCAGCGCGGTGCCGCCCGCCAACGGATCTGGAGCCGGATCGGCAGCCGCCGCCGGAAATCCTGCGACGAACGATGACGAGGAAGGCGAAGGCAGCGGGTCGGGCAGCGCCATCGTCGCACCGACGGATCCCAAGGCGCGCCCGAAGTGGCTCAAGGAGCAGCTCCAGGCCGCCATCGCCGCCCGGCCGCTGCTCACTGCAAAAGCGAAGATCGGGGTGTCGTTCGTCGACATCACGACCGGGACCGAGCTCTTCGCACACGACGGCGACAAGGGGATGAGCCTCGCGTCGAACGCAAAATTGCTGACCTCGGTCGCGGCGCTCGGCACGATCGGCGGCGGCTTTCGTTGGCGCACGACCGTGCTCGTCGATGACAAGGCGCTCGACGAGACGACCGGCATCGTGACCGGCGACCTCTACCTGCGCGCGCACGGCGACCCGACCCTGTCGGTCAACGACCTGCGCGCGATGGCGACCGAGCTCGCCGCACGCGGCGTCCGCACGATCCAGGGCAGCTTGATGATCGAGGCCGATTACTTCGACACCACGATCGATCCGCCGCATTTCAACGAGCAGCCGAAGGAGCGCGCGTACTTTCGCGCGCCGATCGCGAGCTTCGGCGTCTCGCGCAGCGCGTTCTTGGTCAACGTGATCGGCGAGCCAGGCGGTGGTGCCAAAGTCTGGCTCGAGCCCGACGCCGGCGAGCACATCAAGCTGACGAAGACCGAGGTGACGAGCGTCGTCGAGGGCCGCACCCGCATCAAGGTCGACATCAAGCCGAAGAAGGACAACCTCGAGGTCGAGGTCACGGGACAGATTCGGTTCGCGGATGGTCATTGGTGGGCGAAGAAACGCATCGACGATCCGCTGCGCTACGCCGCCGAGGTCTTCAAGCGCGCGCTCGCCGAGAAGGGCATCAAGTTCCAGAAGAAGCCGATCAAGCTCGGCGTCATCCCGCTCAACGCGAAGCCGCTCGTCACGCACGACAGCATGCCGCTGTCAGCGGTGATCCGCGAGATGAACAAGTCGAGCGACAACTACTTCGCCGAGAGCGTGCTGAAGACGCTCGGCGCCGAGACCCGCGCGACACCTGCACCTGCGAGCTGGGCTGATGGCGTCGCGGCTGTCCAAGCATTTCTCGCAAAGATTGGCCTCCCACCCGGCACGTACCGTTGCGACAACGGCTCCGGCCTGTTCAACGCGACCGAAGTTTCGGCGAAGCAAATGGTCACGCTGCTGCGTGCCGCGCACAAAGACTATCGGATCGGCCCGGATCTCCTCGCATCGTTACCAGTCGGCGGAATGGACGGCACGCTCGCGAAGCGGTGGCACACGTCAGCGGCGCGCGGGCGCGTGCGCGCCAAGACCGGCACGCTCGCCTCCGTCACGACACTCGCTGGCTACGTCGGCGTCGACAGCGCACATCCGGTAGCGTTTGCAATTTTCGTAAACGACATTCCAACAGGTCAAAAAGGACCCGCTCGCGCGATGGCCGATGACATGTTGGACGCGATCGTCGCGTACCTCGAAGCCGAAGCGACGCGGTAACATTGCCCGCCAGGGATGCCGAAGGACGACGAGGGAGGCACGAGCCTCGCGACCGTTGCCGATCGTCCTGGCGCAAAAGGGATCGTCGACCCCGATGCGACGGCCGACATGCCCGAAGGCCACATCCCCGGCGCCGATGTTCCGACGCGCACCGTCGCCCAACGGCCACCACGCACGTTCCCGACACCGCCGACGGCGGCCGACCATCCTGAACCGGCCAACTTCACGCTGACGACCGCAGCGGACGCGCTCCACAACGAAGAGATCGATCGTACGCGGCTGTTCATCCGGCTCGGCTGGGCGATCAGCGTCGGCGCGATCGGTGTCGTGCCGCTCTTGCCGTCGCCGATGCCGATGCGAATCGCGATGGTCGTCGCGATGCTGTTCGGCATCGTCGTCAGCTTTGGCTATCACCAGCGCTTCGCCGATCCAGCGAAGTATAGCGGCGAAGCGCTGCAGAAGCTCGCGATGATGAGCTGCATCAACGCGCATGTCGCGGTGCTGTTCTTCGGCGTGTTCACGATGTGCCCGCTGATCGTCGTGATCGGCTTTCATTTCCTCGGGCGCACCGAAGCGGCGCGAGCGGGCAAGGTCGTCGTGATCGTCGGCTGTATCTGTTACGCGCTGATCTCCGGCGCGATCGTGGCCGGCCTGTTCGACGACCCCGGCGTGTTCGCGACGCCACGCCCGCTCGGTCACGTCACGCAAGCGATCGGCGCTGGGTTTGTGCTCGCGGTGTACGGGCTCGCGTTCATCACCGGCCGCGTGTTTCGCGGACAGTCGTTGATCGCGATCGACGAGCTCGCCCGCGCGACGCGCGTGACCTCGCAGCGCGAGGCACTGATGGCCGAGCTGCGCGCAGACCTCGAGCGCGCACTGCGCATCGGCGGTCCTGGCCGTTACACCGACCAGACCGTCGGAGCATTCAAGCTCGGCGTCGTGCTCGGCCGCGGCGCGATGGGCGAGGTCTACGAAGCCGTCCACACGACCACCAGCGAGCCGGCCGCGGTCAAGCTGCTCCGCCGCGAGCTGCTCTCCGACGCGACGACCGTCGCGCGCTTCCTGCGCGAAGCGAAGGCGAGTGGCGCGCTCGCATCGCCGTATGTCGTGCGCGTGCTCGACGCGTCATCGGACGATGCCGCCCTGCCCTACCTCGCGATGGAGCGCCTGCACGGCGCGACGCTCGCCGAGCTGTTGCGCCGCGAATCGAAACTGGCCGGCGCAACCGTGATCGAGGTCGTGCGCCATGCCGGCGCGGGCATCGACGCCGCGGCAGCTGCTGGCATCGTGCACCGTGATCTCAAGCCGCAGAACTTGTTCAAGACGAATGACGGCGTCTGGAAGATCCTCGACTTCGGTGTCGCGACGCTCGGCGAAGAAGCGAGCAACCTCACGCAAGGCGGCGTCGTCGGCACACCGAGCTACATGGCGCCCGAGCAAGCGCAGGGTAAGCGCGTCGACGGCCGCGCGGATGGTTACGCGATCGCAGCGGTCGCGTATCGCTGCCTGACCGGCCGCCATCCGTATAGCGGCACCGACACGCCGACGTTGCTGTACGCCGTCGTGCACAAGATGCCGCTCAGGCCGTCGAGCATCGCCGAGCTGCACTCCGACGTCGACGCATGCCTCGCGGTCGCGCTCGCGAAGAACCCAGACGATCGCTTCGCGACCGGTGCTGCGTTTGCCGCCGCGCTCGAGGCTGCACTCGATGGCTCGCTCGATCCTGCGCTCCGCAAACGTGCCGCCGCGCTCCTCCGTAAGTTGCCGTGGGAGGAGCCGTCGTGACCACGATCCGTGTGCAGCCGACGACGCTGACGACCGCGGCCGACGCGTTACGCGGCGAAGAGATCGATCGGACACGCGCATTCGTGCGCATTGGCTGGCTGATCGCAGTGTTCGTCGCCGGCGCGACGCTCGTGCTCCCCGGTGACGAACGCATTCGCACGGCGTTGCTCGGCACGATCGGTGTCGCGGTGCTCGGCAGCCTGTGGGTCTATCGGCAGCTCGGCGATCGCGCGCACTACAACGTGCGCATCATGCACGTGCTCGCGTTCGCCGCGATCGTATGTGGCCAGCTCGGCATCCTCTACGTTGGCATCTTCTCGGCGGCGCCGCTGATTGTCGGCCTCGGCCTCTACTTCTTTTGCCGCACCGAGAGCTTTGCGACCGCGCTCGGCGTCTATTTGCTCGCCGCACTCTCGCACGGCGCCGAAGCGGTGCTGGTCACCGCCGGTTTCATCGACGACCCTGGGTTCGCACCGGCGCGCAGCTCGCTACCGATCATCTCGCTGATCGCCGGCCATCTCACCGTGCAGCAGGCGTACGCGATGTCGTTCTTCCTCGCGCGACTCTCGCGACGATCGTCGTTGCGCGCGATCGAACAGCTGCAACGCGCGACCCGCGTCGCCGCCCAGCGCGACGTCCAGCTCGCCGAGCTGCGCCAGGATCTCGATCGTGCACTCAAGGTCGGAGGTCCCGGCCGGTTCACCGGCCACCACGTCGGCTCGTGGACGCTCGGCAGCGTGCTCGGCCGCGGCGCGATGGGCGAAGTCTACGAAGCGACATCGACCGGCCAAGGCGGCGTGCGCGACAGCGGTGCACGGAATCTGCCGCCCGAGGCTGCGGTGAAGATGCTGCGCCGCGAGCTGCTCTCGGATCCATCTCACGTCGAGCGGTTCTTTCGCGAAATGCGTGTCGCGAGCTCGCTCGACTCACCGCACGTCGTCAAGGTGCTGCAGGCCTCCACGCTCGAGGACCCGATCCCGTTCCTCGCGATGGAGCGGCTACGTGGCCAGACGCTCGGCGACCTCGTGCGCCAAGGCCCGGTCACGGGTCCGCGCCTGCGCTCGCTTGTCGAGCAGGTTGGCGGCGTGATCGATCGCGCGCGCGAAGCGGGCATCGTTCATCGCGACCTCAAGCCCCACAACTTGTTTTTGACCGAGGAGGGCAACTGGAAGGTGCTCGACTTCGGCGTCGCGCTGCTCGGCGACAGCTCCGGCACGCTCACGCAGGGCGCGGTCGTCGGTACGCCGACGTATATGGCGCCCGAGCAGGCGCGCGGCGAGCCTGTCGATCATCGCGCCGATGTTTATGCGCTCGGCGCGGTGATCTACCGCTGCTTGACCGGTCGAGTCCCGTTCGTCGCGCGCGACACGCCGTCACTGCTCTACGCGGTCGTTCACTCGATGCCGCTGCAGCCGTCGTCGGTAGCTCCCGTGTCGGCCGCCGAAGAAATCTGCCTCGCCATCGCGATGGCGAAGGACAAGCGCGAGCGATTTGCGACAACGGCCGAGCTAGCCGCCGCATTCGCCCAGGCATGGCACGGTGTCGTCGAGGAAGACCTCGTACGGCGGTCGCGCATCCTGCTTCGCCAGCGGCCTTGGGCCGTTGCTGTCGATGAGCAGTGATGGTACGACCGCCTCAGAAAAAAGGAGTCTTCCATGGCCGAGCTCAAGGGAAGCAAGACGCACACGAATCTCAAGGAAGCGTTCGCAGGTGAATCGCAGGCGAACCGCCGTTACCTCTATTTCG
Organism: Kofleriaceae bacterium; assembly: GCA_036274355.1. Classification (GTDB taxonomy): domain Bacteria; phylum Myxococcota_A; class Polyangia; order Haliangiales; family Haliangiaceae; genus JABFXX01. The sequence continues at coordinate 7,711 of DASUFX010000548.1, forward strand.
CCAAGGTCGCCGACGTCGAGGGTCACCCCGACCTCGCGGGCCTGTTCCGCGACACCGCCGAGGGCGAGACTGGCCATGCACATGGTCACCTCGACTACCTGAAGCGCGTTGGTGATCCGGCGACGGGCGAGCCGATCGGCGACACCGAGAAGAACCTCAAGGCGTCGATCGCCGGCGAGACCTACGAGTACACGCAGATGTACCCGGGCTTCGCGAAGACCGCTCGCGAAGAGGGCTTCACGGAGATCGCCGAATGGTTCGAGACCCTGGCGCGCGCCGAGCGTTCACACGCCGGCCGCTTCCAGAAGGGTCTCGACTCCATGAACACGAAGTAGAGCGTAGTATCCGGGTCATGCGCAGCATGACCCCATTGGCGCTGGTCGACTTCGACGAGCAGCCGTTTCGCTTCACGGCAACCGCCAAGCTCGACGCAGACCCTCTCGCGGTCTTCGCCGAGCTCGGCGATATGTCGCTGTGGTTTCCGCTCATGCGGCGGTCGGTGTGGAAGACCGGCGCCACGAGCGGCGTCGGCGCCGAGCGCGAAGTCGATGTCGCGACGTTCGGCAAGTTCCGGGAGCGCATGCTCGCGTGGGACACGGGCGCTCGCGTCGCATTCACGATGACGGGCTCGACCTCGCCTCTCATGGCGGCCATGGGCGAGGACTGGCGCCTCAGCCGCGAAGACATCTACACGCGCATCGATTGGATCGTCGTCGGCAAACCGACGCTGCTCGGCCGCGCGGCGACGCCCGCACTGCGTGCGATCCTGCGCGTCATCTTCATGCGCGGGTGCGGCAACCTCCAGAAGCGCGCGGGTACGTTCAAACGCGAGCATGCTAAGCAACCCGCATGAGCCTCGTCCGTCCCATCAAGCGATCGGACATCAAGGGTCCGGCGATCTACGCGCACATTCGCGACGACTATCGCAATCGCGTCATCGAGCTGAAGAAGCCGCGCCGCGTGTTCATCGGCGAGTGGGTCGAGCTCGTGTTCGACAATCGCCACACGCTCACGTTGCAGATCGAAGAGACCTGCCGGCTCGAGAACCTCACGCGGGATGAACAGATCCAGGACGAGATCGACGTCAACAATCCGTTGATGCCGAACGAGACCGAGCTCGCGGCCACGATGTTCATCGCGCTGCCGCAGGACGAGCACATCAAAGAAAACCTGCGCAAGCTCGTCGGCCTCGACGAGCACGTCATCTTGCACATCGGGCCACACGCGATTCGCGCGACGTTCGAGCCCGGCCGCTCGACGGAAGAGAAAATCTCGGCCGTGCAGTATACGCGCTACCCGATGTCCTCCGAGGCGAAAGCTGCGCTCCTGACCCCGGGGACCCCGATCGCGGTCGAGATCGATCACCCGAACTACCGCTACCGCGTACAATGCTCCGAAGAGCTGCGCGCCTCGCTCGCAGCCGACTACGGAAGCTGACGGGACATGAAACGGGTGATTTTTTTCGCCGCGCTCGCGGCATGCAGTGGTGCGCAAAGACAGGCCGACCGCGAGGCGCAGCAGTTCGATTGCCGCGAACGCTCGGCGAGCTACATCGCGACGAAGCACATCGGCGGTGACGAGATTGGCGTCCAGATCGACTGCACCGAGGGCCCGCGCATCAAGCGCTGGAAGGTCGACAAGAACGGCAAGCGAGAGGAAGACACGCGCGGCCTCACGCCCGGTGACTTCGACAAGACGTGGCGCGAGATCGACGCGACCGGTTGGCCGAACCTCAGGGATTGCGCGAATGGAAGCCTCGAGAAGAGCGACCCGGTCTACGTCTTCGATATCAAGGACGACACGAACAAGGCGTCGTTCCAGTGCCAGACGCGCGACGTGCCCTACCCCTACAACGACATCACCGACACGCTCGACATGATGGCTTCTCAGGGTCGCAAGCAGCTCGGCGATGACGAGCCGGCTGACCTCAAGGCGCTCGACCAGAAAGACAAGAACCGGTGAGTAGACCACTCGCCGCATCGACCGCTGTCGTGACCGGTGCGAGCCGCGGCATCGGGAGAGCGATCGCGTTACGACTGGCCGAGGCCGGGGCCGAGGTTGCCTTGTGGGCGCGCGACTCCACGGCACTACGGATGGTGGCCGGTGAAATTTCCGCCGCAAGAGGCAAAGCTCGTGCGATCGTCGTGGACGTGACTGACTCGGAGGCGGTCAACCGCGCATCCGATCTCGTGCGTGCAACCATGCCGCCGATCCGTACGGTCGTGAACAATGCGGGTGTAGTTCTGCGCAAATCGGTCGAAGCGATCACCGACGATGAATGGCGGCGCGTGATGGCCGTCAACCTGGATGGCACGTTCTTCGTGACGCGCGCATTCATCCCCGACCTCGAACACAATCAGGGTCGCGTCATCAACATCTCGTCGATATCGGGCCGCGAGGGCACGTCGATGCTCTCGGCGTATTGCGCGGCAAAGCATGGGGTTGTCGGCCTGACTCGGGCGCTTGCCGAGGAGCTACGCGCTGCTAAGGTCTCGGTGAATGCAATCTGCCCCGGCAGCGTGGACACAGCGATGTTGCGCGAAGGAATGCCGGGCGCGAGGCCTGACATGAGTCCGGACGACATCGCAAAGACGGCGTTGTTCCTGGCGCACGCAGCACCGAGTGCGCTTACCGGCGCCTGCATCGACGTGTACGGGTAACCTTCGGAGGCATGGAGGAGCGAATGAGCGAAGCGCTGTCCCCTCCAGATTCACAAGCCCTCGCTGCATTACCGATCTTTCCGTTGCCGAATTGCGTGCTACTGCCCGGCGGCCTGTTGCCACTGCACGTGTTCGAGCCGCGCTATCGCGAGCTCACGCGCGACTGCCTCGCCGGTTCCCAGCTGATGGCGGTCGCACGCCTCAGGCCTGGCTACGAGTCGACGTACTACGGTCGTCCGCCGGTCTACGATCGCTGCGGCGTCGGCCGCATCATTTGCTCCGAGGAGCTGCCCGATGGCCGGTTCGCGCTGCTGCTCCGCGGTGTCGCGCGTGTCGAGATTGCGCGCGAGCTGCCACCCGAGCGCTCGTATCGGCAGGTCGAAGCGCGCATGCTCGCTGATGTGATCTGCAATCGCGATGAAGCGGTCGGCCATCACAAGAAGCTGATCCAGCTCTGCGACCGACTCGCCGAGGTGATCGAGAAGGGCGGCCCGCAGCTGCGCGACCTCGTGCGCGCGTTTGACGAGCCCGGCGCCTGCGCGGATGCGATCGCCGCAGCGCTCGTGATGGATGCCGACGCGCGCCAGGAGCTGCTCGAAGCGATCGATCCGATGGTTCGCCTGCAGCGCACGCTCAGTCACGTCAGCCACATGCTGTGCGAGCTGGCGCCTTGCGACGGCGCCGTTAATTAGGCTCGCGCTTACGATTTCGTGCGACCGGTCGCGCCTTCCTGGGTTGTGCGGGTATGCCAGCCTGTCCCGATGACCTCGCGGTCCTGTCCTACCTCGAGCTGCAAGCCCACCTCGCAGCCTGCGCGAGCTGCGCGCGGCTGATCGGCGAGCTCACTCGATCGTCGAGTTCTCCACCTGCGGAGGACCACTCGCGAGAACAAAGATCCCGGGATAGCCCTGGGTCTCGAAGCCGTCGCTAGGATTGTTCGAGAGCATGGAGTCGCGAATGACGAGCGTGCCGGTGCGGTCGTTGCTGACGAAGAAGATCGCGCCGCCGCCCTCGTTCGCGTGGTTGTCCGTCATCTTCACGCCGCACAGCGTGAGCGTGAACGTATTGCCGTCGTTGTAAATGGCACCGCCGCTGCCGCCGCCCGGCGTACCCGACTTCGCAGGGTTCGCACCGTTGCCGAGCGCCTTGTTGTCGGTGAACAGCGAGTTCAGCACGGTGTACGAGACACCGATGCTCGACAGGCCACCGCCGTTGCTGCACGCGTTGCCGTAGTCGCTAGCGCCGCCGAACGTCGAGTGCACGACGTATGCAGGCAAGCCCATCGACTGGCTGAGCACGCGCACCGACGCGCCGCCGAGATCGGGGCCGGTTCCCTCGCACGCGTTGTTGAAGAAGCGCGAGTTGATGATCTTGATGCGACCGCCCCGCGCGAAGATCGCGCCGCCACCACCACCGTCCATCGTCTCGCCGCTCGAGTTGCCATCGACAAACGTCAGATTTTGGATCGAAAGCTGGGGGTGATCCTGGTCCTGGCAATGCGACGTCGTCCACTTCTGCGCCTGATCGCACGTGTTCATGTACAGGATGCGGTGCGCACCGCGCCCCGACAGCGTGACCTTGCCGCCACCGTCGATGACGATCTTCGGGCCGGTGTCGTTGACGATTTTCGCGGTCTCGTCCATCTCGATCACGATCGGATCCGGACCACAGTCGAACGTGATGACGCCGCCCTTGGCGACGGCATCGACGACCGCCTTGCTCGTGCAGGACGTGGGGCTCCCGGTGCCAACGACGCTCGTCGGTGTGGACACATCCTCCGGCATCGCTTCGGCGGGAACTGCGCACATGCCATCGGGGTTGCCCGCCGGCGGCCCGTTATCCGGGTTCGTCATCGGATCCGGCGCCGGATCATCCCCGCAACCCACGAGCGCTAACACCAGTACGACGCGGCGCATACAAGCCATCATACGCCTCGGTTAGGCGGAAAAATGAACTGTCGGGTACAGGCACGTGGGGCACTGGGCCTTCCGTGGGACGCCGACTCTCCAGGCGCAGCGCGTCGTTCGAGGTACTTGTGCGGGCACGCGTGTTGCTGGCCCTTACAGCGCCATGGCGGGCGCGGTTCTGACGGCGCATACGGTGCACACGCGGGTCGTGCTGCGCAAACGCCGGGCTGACAGCCGGGCTGGAACCGAGCCCTGCGACAAGCGCATGGCGACGGCGGAGGAGCTGACCCGCGAAAAGCTGACCCGCCACCCGACCTCGCCGTATGCCCGCGACTACGACCCGGCCGATGAAGGCCGCGAGTCGATGCCGTACCTCGAGATGGAAATCACGAAGGATCTCGACATCCGTGACGTCAGCGAGCGCAAGGCGACCGAGCGCGTGCTGCGCCTGGTCAAGACCGTCCCGGCAAAGCGGCTCGCCAAAGGCAGCGGCCCAGAGCGCGCGCTCAGCGACGCCGACGTCGAGCTCGCGAAGGTGCTCGCGCAGCTGCCGAACGAGGCGCAGATCGAACAGGTCATGGATCGGCTCACCGATCCGAGCGGCCCGAAGCCGCACCCGAGCCAGCTCCAGTGGGTCGGCGTCGTCGCGTCACCACCCGAGGTTGGCGCGTCGATGATGATCGGAACGTGGCTGCGGCCCGAGTTCCGCATCACGACCGCGGTGACGAAGCTGATCATGCGCGAGGACGGAATGCTGATCGAGACCGCCTCGAAGAGCCGCTACATCGTCCACCCGAGCGGCGACGCGTACTTCGTGCGCGATCGCTAGCGGCGCGGTTTCGCCGGCGGCAGCTTCACGTCGATGCGCTCGCCGACGTAACTCGGAAAGCGCGGCACGCCGTCCTTCGTCATTTCCTGGTAGCGGAACGTGATCACCGCGCCGATCTTCGGCGGGTCCTCGCGCTCGGCGTCCGAGAAGCCGGTGCCGACGTTGAACTTCGTGCCGTCCGGCAACTGCACGATCAACGCGCCGAGCCTGCCCTTGTGCTTGCCGGTGCCGGGCGCGTGACCGATGACGCGGCCTTCGGTGTCGTGGAACGTCTTCACCTTGAGCAGCGACGACGAGCGGCCAACTTCGTACATCGACTTCGGCCGCCGCAACATGAGGCCTTCGCCGCCGAGCTTCTCGACACGAGCGAGCTCGCTGCGCAGGTGATCGACGCCTTTGCAGGGCGTGTGCTCGAGCGCGCGCGCATGCGGTGACTTCGCTTTCGTCAGCACCTTCTCGGCGTGCTTGATGCGGTCCTCGAACGCGCCCTTCGCGTTCGGTGCGTCGAACACGACGTACTGCACCTTCTTCCATTCGACGCCCGACGTTCCCGATCGCACGATGCTCATCGTTTCGGAGAACATCTTGCGACCGACCCAGAGCTCGCCGTCGAGCGTATCGGCCGGCAAGTCGGCAATGAACCAATCGGGTGCGTAGAACTGATTGCCGAGGCGAGACACGAACGCTTCGCCGTCCCAGTACGCGCGCACGCCGTCGAGCTTCTCGCTCATCCACCACCCGGTGGGGTCGTGATCGGTCTCCCATTTGTGCGCGAGCAAGATCGGCGGCTCCTTGCCCGACGCCGCGGCCGCCTGCTTCTTCGCGGTGGCCTTGCTCACTTGCGGTGCCGACGAGCCGATGCGCGCCGTCTCCGCTGCATCGCCGAGGTACGCACGCAGGTGCTTGCACGTGCGCAGGCCGATCGGCGCGCCTTGGTTGCGCCACGCGGGGCACGTGCACGAGTAGATCGAGCCCTGGCGCGCGAGCTCGTACGAGCTGCTCGACCCTTTGACCTGAACCTTCGCGCCGTCCGCGAGCGTGTTCCCCATCAGCTCTTTTTATACCCGGAAGCGAGGAGCGACTTCTCCAGCTCCTGGAATGCTTTCAGCGCGTCGCCGGGATTTGCGAACGTCTCCGTCGTATCGGTGCGGAGGCCGTGGCGGTCGAGGATCAAGTACGTCTCGACGTGGCGGCCGTTCTTCTCGAGCACGAGACGCACCGGTTTTTGGCGCGGCATGCTGACCGGAATATCGTCCTCGTCCTCGTCGTCGGGCTCGCGCTCGTCGTCGACCTCGTCCGCGTCGATGTCGGCGCCGACCGCGGAGGCGTCGTCCGCTGCGGCGTCCGCGGTTTCATCGATCTCGTCGTCGTCGTCATCCTCTTCGGGAGTGCCGCGCGCTTCGTCCGAGGCGACATAGCCCTTGCGGCGCTTGTCGGCGACGAGCTTGCCGTACTCGGTCGTCGCTTGTGCCGGCGAGCTGTAGTCCTTGGTCTGCGACGTCCCGTCGGTGCCGACTCGACCGTAGTTGATGTGAACGCTCGCGCCCTCGACGCGCGCGCGCCAGAACTTGGTGGCGGTTCCTTCCTCGAAGATCAGCTCGGCCGTCCACTCGCTCATCGCTCGCTACTATGCACGGGAGCGGCCGGATTCGCGGGCTTAGGCGGTCGTTTAGGCCGGCGACGCGGGTCGTGCGTTTTCACGGGGATGTTGCGCCCCGCCCTCGCCGCCACGGTTGCTTGCTCGCTGATCTCTTCCTCCGCATTCGCCTGGCCCACGTTCGGCCAAGAGCCACTCGAGCAGAAGCCGGCCAATTCGCGGGCGTACGAGCGCGTGGTCCAGAAGGTCGCCAATATGGTCGGCGACGAGCGCGCCTATACGATGGCGAGCTCGTACAAGCTCA
>DASUFX010000549.1:0-4749 GCA_036274355.1 Kofleriaceae bacterium
CACCCAGCGGCGGTCCCTTCGTCGGCGTCGCCCACAGCGGGCCGAACTGCACGAGCGCGGCACCTTGCTTCGCCGCATCGATGACCGCCTTCGCGTCGTGGCGCGACGCACCGATCGCGAGCGTGCGTCCAACCGCTGCCGCCGCGGCTTTCGCGTCCGCGATCGAGACGCCGTGCTCCGGCAGATGCACGCCATCGGCGCCGGCCACCAGCGCGACATCGACACGATCATTGATCCACACTGGCGCGCCAGCCGGCCGTGCGACCTCGATCAGGGCGCGCGCGAGCTCGAGCAGCGGGCCGCCGTCGAGATCCTTCTCGCGGATCTGGAGCAGCACGCTGCCGCGTGGCGCGCTGGCGAGCATCGCGGCGAGCCGCCCCGGTACGTCGCTACCGAACAGCTTGCGATCGGTGACGACGACGACGCGAATCACTCGATCAGGCCAGCAGTCGGCGACGACGCGTTCGCGTAGTCCTTCTTCGGCATGCGGCCCGCGAGGTACGCCTTGCGACCGCCATCAACCGCGAGGCGCATCGCCTCGGCCATCATCACGGGCTTCTTGGCGCCCGCGATGCCGGTGTTCATGAGGACGGCGGTGCAGCCGAGCTCCATCGCGATCGCGGCGTCGCTTGCAGTGCCGACACCAGCGTCGACGATCACCGGCACGCCCACGTTCTCGAGGATGAGGCGGATGTTGTGCGGGTTGCGAATGCCGAGACCCGAGCCGATCGGCGCGGCGAGCGGCATCACGGCCAGGCAGCCCGCTTCTTCGAGCCGCTTGCAGGTGATGAGATCGTCCGAGCAGTACGGCAGCACTTTGAAGCCTTCCTTCACGAGGCGCTTCGCGGCTTCGACCGTCGCGGCGTTGTCGGGGAACAGCGTCTTCGGATCGCCGATCACTTCGAGCTTCACGAATTCGTCCATGCCGAGCTCGCGTGCGAGATGGAGCGTGCGTACGGCGTCGTCGGCGGTGTAGCAGCCGGCAGTGTTCGGCAAGAGCACGTACTTGGTGCGATCGATCGCGTCGAGCACGGTTGGCGCGCCACTCGATAGATCGACCCGGCGCAGCGCGACGGTCACCATCTCGGCGCCGCTGGCCGCGATGGCGGCGCGCGTCTCGTCGAGCGACGCGTACTTACCGGTGCCGACGATGATGCGCGACGTGAACGTGCGCGAACCGAGCTTCCATTGATCAGACATTTTCTTCAGCCTCCACCGACGAAGGTGACGAGCTCGAGGCGGTCCCCAGCTGCCAGCACCGTGGTTGCGTGCTCGGCGCGCGGCACGACCTCGCGATTGCGTTCGACTGCGACGCGACGATCACCGAGACCGAGCTCACCGATCAGCGCCGCGACGGTCGTACCTTGTAGGACGGTGCGGGTCTGTCCGTTGATGACGACCTCGATGCTCTCCGACATCGGCGGGGAAACTACCATGCGTTGCCGGGGCGGCTCCTCCCAGGCCAGTCGTCCCCACAAAGTCAATGACGCGAAAGGCCAGGTGTGATGACCACGACATCCGTGCCTTGGGTGCCAACGAAATAGTGAAGCAAGCGTCACAGGACTTATCCCTGAGATGGGGGGCAAAGTACTGGAATTCCGTCGGGGCCAAGAGATCCCGATCTCGGGCACAGCGCTCGCAATGACTGGCGCTCGTGGCCGCAGACCTCCTCGGGCCACAGGAGCTTCCTTATGTCACTCGGAATTGCTCGGCCCCTGACCCCAGTGATGCCGCCTCGCCCGACGACGCCTGATCCGCGTGTTCAAGGCGAAGACCCGGCTCGCATCCGCGCCACGATCGCGCGCGCTCCGCTGTTCGCGGCGCTGCCGATCTCGGCGATCGAAGACCTGACTGGACGCGTGACGGTGCGGAAGGTGTCTGTGGGATCGGCGGTGGTCGCGCAAGACGAGCCCGGCGACGCGATGTTCCTCATCATGTCGGGCCGCGTGAAAGTCGTCATGTTCGGCGAGAGCGGCCGCGAAGTGACGCTGTCGTTGCTCCGCGCCGGCGATTCGTTCGGCGAGATGTCGCTGTTCGATCAAGGCCCGCGCTCGGCGCACTGCCTTGCGATCGAGCCGACCACGCTGCTCGTGCTATCGCGCGACGATTTGATGAAGCACATGCAGGCGCATCCGCGCACTGCGATCAACCTGGTGTCGGAGATGGCGCGCCGCCTGCGCAAGGCCGACGAGACGATCGCGCAGCTCGCGCTGTGTGACGTCAACGAGCGCCTCATTCATCGCCTCGTCGCGCTCGGTCGCGAAGAGGGCGCCTCGGGCCCGGACGGCTTGGTCGTGCGCCGCCGGCCGACCCAGCAAGAACTGGCAAACATGATCGGCAGCTGCCGCGAGACGATCTCTCGCGCGTTCAACCAGCTCGCCCGCGACGGCCTGATCATCCCGCGTGGCCGCTCGCTCGTCGTCACGCCTGCGCTGATCGAGCGCGCCGAGAAGAAGAAGGCCGCGTAACCGCGACACGCACGTCGTGAGCACGAGCGTCGCCCTGAAAAGGCGACGCTGTTTGCTTTTCCGACAGGGTCGCGCAGGTACCAGTGACGTAGATCGCCTCGCCTTGACATGCTCGTCGACGGGGCGCCAAATCCACATAAGTGGTTGAGGGCACGATGATCCGAAGGACGCGGGTCGAGATCGACCTGCAAGCGATCGTCGGTAACGCGGCAGCAGTGCGCGCGGTGACCGGCACGTCGCTCTACGCGGTCGTCAAAGCCGATGCGTACGGCCACGGCGCAGTCTCGGTCGCGACCGCGCTCGCGCAGGCGAAAGCCGCAGCGGGCTTCTGCGTGAGCCTCGTAGAAGAAGGCGTGGCACTGCGCGATGCCGGCGTCACGCTGCCGATCCTCGTGATGGGCGCGAGCCAGGTCGGCGGCGAGGACGACATGGTCGCCGCGAAGCTCACGCCGGTGATCTCCAGCGACGAGGAGCTCGAGGCGCTCGTCGACGTCGCGAAGCGGCGCAATGTCGCGGTCGATGCGCACCTCAAGGTCGATACCGGCATGGGCCGGCTTGGCGTAGCCGTCGAGCGCGCCGCGGAGCTCGCGGTCGTCGCCGGGCGCAACGGCGTGCGAATCGTCGGCCTGATGACTCACTTCGCGAACGCGGATACCGACGAGGCTGCGGATGCCGCGAGCCTGACTCGCACGCAGCTCGCGCGATTTGCCGAGGTCGATCGCGCGGTGACCGCGGCCGGTGCCCCGATCCAGGTCCGCCACGCTGCGAACAGTTCGGGCGCGCTCGTGTTCCCGCAGGCGCGCTTCGACTTCGTCCGCTGCGGCATCGCGCTGTGGGGCAACGGCCGCTGGGCGCATCCTCACGAGCGCGATCTCGCGAGCGACGTCGCCCGCGATCCGAAACACCATGTGCAGCCGGCGATGCGGCTCGTCACCGCGATCGCGCAGCTGCGTCGCGTGCCGGTTGGCGCATCGGTCGGCTACGGCGCGACCTGGCGTGCGGCGCGAGAGAGCCGGATCGCAGTGCTACCGTGTGGCTACGCCGATGGCTTACCGCGCCGCGCGAGCGGTCATGCGCAGGCGGCGGTGCGCGGCAGGCGCGTGCCGCTCGTCGGGCTGATCTCGATGGACATCGCGCTCGCCGATGTGACCGACGTGCCGGAAGCCGCGGTCGGCGATGCCGCCGTCCTGCTAGGACGCGCGAGCGGCGGGCAATCGATCACCGCGGCTGAATACGGCGGCTGGGCAGGGCTCTCCGAGTACGAAGTCACGTGCGGAATGTCCAAACGCGTGCCACGCACGTATGTGGAGGCCCGTTGAGTACGCGCGGTGACGACGAAGAGACGACGGCGACCGGCGAAGAGCCGACGAACGTCGCAGCGCCCAAGCAGCCGGCCGCCGACGCCGACGCGCAAAAGGCCCTCGTCAAGAAGGACGCACCCGAGGACGATGGCAAGAAGAAGGAGACGATCGCGCGCGCGATCGTCATCGGCGTCAAGGATGCCGGCCTTCCCGCGTATCGGTTCGTCGACGTCGTCGGCGCGCACCTGATCATGATCGGGCGCGCGTTCGCGTGGCTGCCACGCCGGCCGTTTCGCGGCCGCAATTACCTCGAGGCGATGGAGTACATCGGCTTCGGCAGCTTACCGATCATCCTGCTCGTCGGCGTGTTCACCGGGGCGGTGACGTCGCTGCAGTCGGTCAACGCGTTCCGCGTGTTCGGCTTCGAGTCATTCTCGGGTGGCGCGACCGGCAAGGCACTGTCGGTCGAGCTCGGGCCCGTGCTCACGTCGCTCATGCTCGCGGGCCGCGTGTCGACCGGCATCGCGACCGAGCTCGGCACGATGCGCATCACCGAGCAGATCGACGCGCTCGAGTCGATGGCCGTCAACCCGCACCAGTACTTGATCCTGCCGCGCATCGGCGCCGGCATCCTCGTCACGCCGATCCTGGCGCTCATCTTCTTCGTCGTCGCGATGGGCGGCGCCTACGTGGTCGCGGTGCTGGTCGAGGGCGTCCAGCAGGGGCCGTGGATCGCGAACCTGCGCGAGATCGTCGAGGTGCGCGACGTCGTGCAGGGCTGTATCAAAGCCATCTTCTTCGGCTTCATGATCGCGACGATCGGTTGCTACCAGGGCTACCACGCGACCGGCGGTGGTCGCGGCGTCGGCATCGGCACCGCGCGCGCCGTCGTGATCGCGTCAGTCGCGACGCTGGTCATGGATTACTTCCTGACCGACATCCTGTTCCACCTCATGCCGTCATCGCGAGGTGAGTGGTGA
>DASUFX010000550.1:0-8828 GCA_036274355.1 Kofleriaceae bacterium
TCGTTGGTTTGACGGCTGGCGCGGATGGGTTGAACAGCGTGCCCGAGGTGCCGATCGCGAGCGCGACGGTCGCGCCGCCCATCCCGACGACGGCGGTGTTGCCAAGTGCGACTCCGTCGTAGAGCTCGATCGAATAGTTGCTGTTCGTGATCGGCGAGGTTTCCGGATCCGCGCCAGCGCGCGAAGCGGCAAAGACCAGGACTAACGGCAGGAATCTGCCGAACCGCACCACAGCTACATCATACCGGCTATTCTTCTCGCAATGCCGACTACCGGCGACAGCGACGGCGGAACTGCGAAGACCGAGGAACGGTCGACGCCGTCGAGTCTGCCCGCAGCCGCCGACAGCGCGCACGCGATGTCGTCGCACGCGACGGTGCCGTTCAAGCGCCGGTTCGTGATGCCTGCGGTCGTGATCGCCGTGCTCGAGCTGCTCGTGGTCGGGTATCCGATCTGGTTCTTCTTCGATCTCGCATCGCTCGGCGCGGACACGTTGCTGCGGACCGCGTTGCCGGTCGGCATCGTCGCGGCGATCGTGTGGTGGGCGACGACGACCGCATGGCTCCTTCCGTTGTGGTCCGCGGTCAGCGCGCGGCGCCGGGGCGAGAAGGTCAACAAGGACCTCGCAGCACGCGCGTATCGCATCACGCTCAAGGGACCGGTGCGTGTGCTGCTGCTCCGCACCGGCGTGTGGACTGCCGCGGCCGGCCTTACCGGTCTGTTTCTCTACATCTACAATAACTGGCCGATCGAACGCGTCGCCGAGCTGACCGCGCTTGCCGCCGTGCACGCGTACGTCGTGTCGTGCGTGCGAGCGGTGTGGTGGGCACAGATCCTCGGCGAGGTGCGCGGCCGGTTGTTCGCAGTCGGCTCACCGCTCAAGAAGTTCGACGACAGTCACTTCCGGCGGTTCATGCTCGTCGCGATGATCGTCGCCGGCGGCGTGCTCGCCGCACAAGCCGCGTTCGCGTACTACTTCGTGCTCGGGAGCAGCCAGCAGCGCGAACTGTTGTACCTGCAGCTCGAGACGTACTTCCCGGTCGCCACGGTCGTCGGTCTTGTCGCGTGGACGTTGTTCGCGCGCGGGCTGACGGCAGACCTCCGTCGCTACCTCGCCATCTCGCGCGGCGAGAGTCGCACCGACGCGCCACCCGCAGCATTCATCTATCGCCGCGCGCAGGCGTTGCCGTATCGGCTGGCGCTGCTCACCGTCGTGGTGTGGGCGGTGATCGCGCTCGGTGGCGCGGCCGTTGCGCGCCTGCGCCTTGGCTTCGAGCTCGACGACACGATCGTGCTCACGACCGCGACACTGCTGCTCGCGCTCGCAGGCTCGATCTACGAGCAGCTCTGGCACCGCGACGTGCTGCGGCCATTACTCGCGCATCTGACGCAGCGGTATCGCGTGCCAGTGCGCAGCATTGCGCCGTCGCTGTCGCTGCGCAGCAAGCTGATGCTGTCGTTCGGCGGCGTCGTGCTGCTCGCGTGTGGCATGGCACTGCTCTGGGGCTTCGTCCAGTACAAGACCCTGCAGACCGACTCGGTCGATCGCCAGTCCGACATCGGCGTGCGCTGGTTGCGCTCGGAGCTCCAGGCCGAGCTCGGCGCAGCACTCGAATCACCGACCGAAACGTCTGTGCGTGAAGCGCTGCGCTCGATCCAAGCGAAACAAGCGAAAGAGCCCGAACAAACGAGTGTCAGCGTCATCTACTACGTCGGGCCGTCAGGCGAGCTGCTGTCGCTCGGCGGCGGCCCGATGAGTGCTCCGAAGCTGCCTTGGTACACACGCGCGATGATCGCGGATGCGGCGCGCAAGGACGCGCCGGGCAGGCACATCACGCTGCACGGCGCCGAGCTCACCGGCAAGAGTGCACGCCTGTCGGTGCTCTGGCGAGGTGTACCGCACGAGGTCGGCTCGTTCGCGGTGTTTTATCCGAGCTATCGCGGTGGCGGTGAATCGGTGAGTCGGCTCAAAGAGCTGCTCGTGTTCTTCCTCGTGCTATTTGGCGCGTGCGCCGGCATCGTCGCGTTCACCGTCGCGCAGTTCATGGCGCCGATTCGCCGCCTCGAGCAACGTGCCGACGCAATGGCGCGCGGCGAGCTTGCCGATCCAGTCGCGGCGGGCGGCGAGGGCGACGAGATCGGTCGTCTCACGCTCGCGCTCGAGGAGATGCGCCGCGCGCTGCGCGACAAGTTGCGATCGACCGAAGAGGTCAACCTCGACCTCGAGCGCGCCGTGCAAATGCGCACCGCTGACCTCGCGCGCAAGAACCGCGAGCTCGCCGAGACGCTCGACAAGCTCAACCGCGCGCAGGCGCAGATCGTTCGCTCCGAGAAGCTGGCGTCGATCGGTCAGCTCGTTGCCGGCATCGCGCACGAGATCAATAACCCGGTCAACGCGATCGTCAACACCGTCGGTCCGCTTCAGGATGCGGTCGACAGCATCGACAAAGATCCGGAAGCGGCGAAGGACGTCGTCGAGATGGTCAAGGTCGTTCAGCGCGGTGCTCAGCGCACGAAGGCGATCGTCTCGGCGCTCCATAACTACTCGCGCACCGACGACGAAAGCGTCGTCGACTTCGACATCGATCGCTCGATCGACGATTCGCTCGAGCTACTCCGTCACTTGCTCAAGCAGAACGTGACGGTCGTGAAGAAGTACAACAACCCGGGACGCGTCCGCGGCCACGCTGGTCAGATCAACCAGGTGTTCATGAACTTGCTCACGAACGCCGCGCAAGCGCTCTCGCAACGCGAGGCTGCGTCGATCACGATCGAGACGAAGGGCAGCGTCAACGTCGGCGATCAGGACGGCGTCGAGGTCAAGATCAGCGACAACGGCCCGGGCATTCCGCCCGATGTACTGCCGCGGATCTGGGATCCGTTCTTCACCACGAAGGACGTCGGCGAAGGCACCGGCCTCGGCCTGTCGATCGTGCACGAGCTCGTCGAGCGCCACGGTGGCACGATCGAGTGCGAGACCAAGGTAGGCGATGGCACGACGTTCACCGTGCGCCTGCCGCGGCAGATCCAGATCACCGAACAGCGCAAGCGGCCGGCAGAGCCCAAGCCGCGCGACGCCGCGACCCGCTGAGTTACGCGGCGATCGATCAGGGCGGACTTTGCCGCGTTGGCACGAGCCGTTCGGGCGATAATGGCGGTCTGGTGAAGAAGCTCGTCTTTGGGGGCGCGCTGCTGGCGATGCTTGCATCGTCGGTCGCCGCGCAAACGCCGTCGCAACCGCAGCCCTCGCCGCAACCGCAACAACCGCAGCCGCAGGTGCAGCCGCAACCGCAGCGGCAACCGCCACCGCCGTTGCCGCCCGCGCAACCGGCGCAGGCGCAGTGGTATCGGTTCACGCTCGTCGATGGTCGCGTGATCGACGTCCAGATCATCGGCGGCGACGCGAACAGCTACTACGTGGTGACCGGCGGCGCGCAGTACTCGATCGCGCGCGCGCAGGTCGCATCGAGCGTCGCGCTGCAAGCGCCCGCTGGCTATGCACCACCGCCGCCTGTTGCCTACGCGCCGCCACCGCCACCGATGGCGCAGCCGGCCGGCGATGACAGGAATCTGCTCGCGCGCAATCCACGCGCCGCCGGGTGGGTGTACTTCCTGTCGGCGTATTTGATCACCGCGCCGATCGCGCTCGCGAAGCGCGACAACGACAGCGATGCGTCGCTCGGGCTCATACCGATCGTCGGCCCGATGCTGTGGGCCGGTGTGAATGATGAAGATGATCTCTTCGAAGACGGCTGGGACTGGCTGGCCGGCTTTGACTCACTCATCCAGGTGACGGGCGTCTACTTCATCCTCACCGGCAGCAGCAGCCGAAAAAACACCAACGCCGTGACGCTCTCACCGCTCTCGCGGCGAGGCATGCACGGCGTCGTACTCAGTGGCTCGTTCTAGCGACTACTTGCCGAAGCGGTAGGTCGTGAACAACGAGTCCATGCGTGCGTCCTGGCCCGCGGTGAAGTGGTCCATGCACGAGTCGTCCGTGTAATCCATGAAGTTGTGGATCGGATCGAGGCCTGGCGTGCTGCACGTGTTGCGGCCCTCGGGACAACCGAACGCAGCCGACTTCTCCGCCGGCGTGTCGCCGACCATGTCGCCGCGGTTCGCCTGCCGCGCGCAGCCACCCTGGAACGTATGGTAAAGGCCCATCCAGTGGCCGATCTCGTGCGTCGCCGTGTCGCCGAGGTTGTACGGAGCGGCGCTACCACCCGGCACCGACGAGAACAGGATCACGACGCCGTCCATCTTCGGCTTGCTCGTGTAGTCCGACGGGAACGTCGCCCAGCCGAGCAGGCCGCCACCCATGTTGTTCGAGTAGATGTTCAGATCATCCGCGCTGCCCTTGCGGAGCGCGTTCTTCATCTGCGTCTCGCACGTGCCACCGGTGCACGTGTACCAGCTCGAGTTCGTCGTGCGATCCGTGCTGACGAGCGAGAACTGCCAGCCGGTCGACGCGTACGCCGCGTTGAGGACGGAGAGCTGCGACGCGATCTGCGAGTCCGGGATGTTGCCCTGCGACAGCGACGTGCCGTTGTTGATCACGTGCCAGTAGACGGGGATCGTGCCGCCCGTCGCGTTGAGCGAGCCGCCCGCGAAGCCCATGCGGTTCGCGACTTCTTCCTCGACCGCGATGCGCTCCTCGAGCAGCGGATGCCGCGTGCCGCAGCGATCCGTACCCGGATCGCCCTTCTTGCTGACGTACGCCTCGACGACGTCGTCGTTCGCAATGCTGTCGCACTCGTCGAGCTCGCTCGGCTCGTCGGTCAACGCCGTGCACACCAGCTCCTCGCGCGCAGAAATTTCATCCGCGGGTGAAAGATCCTTGTCCTGGTCGGCACAGCCCGCCGCGCCCGAACCCAACACCACTGCTGCCAACAACGCTCGCTTGAACTTCATCTTGATCCTCTCCTTGGTGCGGGCGTCACTGTTCACGAGGTGGGCCAACGGCTGCGCGAATTTTCGAGAGCTATCTAACGATTCTCTCGACGCGTATCGAGACTGCGATTCATCGCAGTGGCTACTCGACTTGCCGCTGTTGTCTGGGACTCTTGCTAGCGACCGCACTCACCAAGCGAACGCCAGCCGGTCCGGAACTTCCCGAGCGCCCGCTTTGTCAGTTTGGCAGGGGCGCTCGGACGACCTGACACGATGGCACGAATCGACGCGTACGCAAGGAAATCTTCTCTACAATATCAATGACATACGTGGAATCTGAGCTGGCATTCCGCTTGTTAATGTCCCTGCCGGTATGTGGCACCAGCCCGCCCAGAGCCCCTTTCGACGGTTTGCTGCTGCCCAGGTCGAGGGCGGTAGCGGAACTCCCGGTGACGAACCAACCGCACTGCGCGATGTCCCCGCGGACGCGGGCATCGTGCTCGTCGTCGATGACGAGACGGCGATCGTCGAGTCGCTGACGAAGATCTTTCGCCGCGAGGGACTCAACGTCCTGTCGGCGACGGACGGCAACGCCGGCCTCGATCTGCTTCGCAAGCATCGGGTCGGCGTGCTGCTCACCGATCTGATGATGCCGAACACGTCGGGCATGGATCTGCTCCGCGCCGCGAAGACGATCGCGCCGGAAACCGAGGTCGTGCTCATGACGGCGTACGGCACGGTCGAGACCGCAGTCGACGCGATGAAAGAAGGCGCGTACGACTTCGTCACCAAGCCGCTCAAGCGCGCGCATGTCGTTCGCATCGTGCGTAACGCGCTCGAGAAGCAGTCGCTGCTTGTCGAGAACCGCAGCTTGAAAGCGCAGCTCGCCGAGAAGCGCCGCCGCGCGATCATCGGTACGTCGCTCGCGTGGCGCCGCACGATGGACATCGTGATGCAGGCCGCACCGAGCGAGGCGACGGTGCTGCTGCTCGGCGAGAGCGGTACTGGCAAGGAGTTGCTCGCGCGCGCGCTGCACGACAACTCGGCACGTGCGAAGGGCCCGTTCGTCGCGGTGAACTGCGCCGCGATTCCCGAATCGATCCTCGAGGCCGAGCTGTTCGGCTACGAGAAGGGCGCGTTCACGGGCGCGTCGACCGCACGCGATGGTCGCTTCGAAGCGGCGCATGGCGGCACGCTATTTCTCGACGAGATCGGCGAGATCAGCCGCCACGTGCAGGTGAAGCTGCTGCGCGTGCTGCAGGAAGGCGAGATCGAGCGCCTCGGCGGCAGCGGTAAGCCGCGCCGCATCGACGTGCGCATCGTCGCCGCGACGAACGTCAACCTTGCCGAGGAAGTCAAAGGCGGCCGCTTCCGCGAAGACCTCTACTACCGGCTCAACGTGATCCCGGTGTCGGTGCCGCCGCTGCGCGATCGCCGCGACGACATTCCGCTACTCGCCCAGCACTTCGTGCAGGTCTACGCCGAGAAGAACGGCAAGGCGATCAGCGGCTGCTCGCCGGCAGCGATCGAGCGGCTCACCGAGTACGGCTGGCCGGGCAACGTGCGCGAGCTCGAGAATGCGATCGAGCGCGCGGTCGTCCTGACGCGTGCCGGCAACACGGTGATCGACGAGGATGCGCTGCCGCGAGAGATTCGCGACGCGTCGCCGGGCACCGCGTCGGCGACGTCTCTCACATTCCCGATCGGAATGCCGCTGTCGGAAATCGAGATGCGCGTGATCCACGAAACGCTCCGTCATACACGTGGCGATAAACGACTGACCGCAAAGCTGCTAGGCATTGCAACCCGGACGATTTATCGCCGTCTCGAACAGACTGGCGACGAACCCGGGCCAGGTGAGGACGTTCCGGACGAGGACAAAGAATAGATGCAGGACTTGATCAAGCGGTACTTCTGGGTCCTCGGTGCGCTCGCTGTCTTCGTGTGCGCGATCTTTGCGGCGAAGGCGACGAGCCATGTCGTCGAGGCGAAGTTCCTCGGCGATTCGGCGAAGGCGCCCCACGTCCAGGCCGCGTTGCCGACGGCGCAGCCGGTGAAGCAGACCCGCAGCAAGGACGGCGGTCCGTTCGCGACGCGCAACATGTTCTGCTCCGAGTGCACGCCGGCGCCGGTCGTGGCGAACGCGGATCCATCGCAGATCGCGACGACGAGCCTGCCGCTCGTGCTGCTCGCGACGATGGTGAGCACGAACCCCAAGGATTCGTACGCGACGGTCGTCAACACCGAGAACCAGAAGCAGGGTGCGTACTCGGTCGGTGATCAGTTGCCGGGCTCGACCGGCAACATCAAGGAGATTCACTACAAGTACGTCGACTTCGACAACGGCGGTCATGTCGAGCGGCTCGTGCTCGCGGGCGCGACTGCGCCGGTCGTCGCGGTGGCGCCGGCGGCCGAGCAGCCGAGCGGCGAGCCCGTCGATGATCTGCAGGCGTCGATCGATAACGGCATCAAGAAGCTCGACGACAACAACTACGAGATCGACAAGGCGCTCGTCGACAAGGTCCTCGCGAATCCGATGGCGGTCGCGAAGGGCGCGCGCGTCGTGCCGGCAGTGAAGAACGGCCAGCCCGACGGCTTCAAGCTCTACGCGATTCGTCCGAGCTCGGTCTACGCGAAGCTCGGCCTGACGAACGGCGACACACTGCAGTCGATTAACGGATTCGAGCTGACGAGCGCGGACAAGGCGCTCGAGGTCTACACGAAGTTGCGCGAGGCGACGTCGCTCGAGGTCAACGTCACGCGTCGCGGCAAGCCGATGACGCTCAAGTACTCCATTCGGTGAATTATGAAGACTAAGTACCTAGCCCTCCTGCTCCTCGTCGCGCTTCTCCCTTCCGGGGCGCCGGTCTTCGCGCAACCGGCCCCGCCCGCGGGCGGCGGTGCCAATGCACCAACGCCGGCACCCGGCGAAGACGAAGCGCTCTACGCGTGTAAGAAGCGCACCGGCCAGGTCGCCGTCACGTTCAAGCCGGAGACCGAGCTCAAGGACCTCATCACGTGGGTGATGGGCTTCACGTGCAAGAACTTCATGCTCGATCCGCGCATCGTATCGACGGGCAAGAAGGTCACGGTCATCGCGCCGAACAAGATGACCGCGCAGGAGGCGTACAACGTCTTCCTCGCCGCGCTGTCGACGATGGGGCTCACCGTCGTGCCGAAGGGCAACATGATGCGCATCGTCGAGTCGGCGACCGCACGCAGCGAGACCGTGCCGATCATGAAGCGCGGTGTGCCGGCGAACCAGGACCAGATGGTTCGCTACGTGATGCGGCCGTCGTACACGCAGACGGAAACGTTGCGCGCCGCACTCGACTCGATCAAGTCGCCGGCCGGCAGCGTGGCGACCGCAGGCAACGTCATCATCATCACCGACTACGCGAGCCAGGTCCGCGACATGCTGACGCTCGCGAAGACGCTCGACGTGCCCGGCAACAACGAGGGCATCTACACGATCCCGGTGAAGAACGCCGATGCCGCGCAGCTCGCGGCGAAGATCAACGAGATCCTCGGCGTCAGCGGCGGCGGGGCACCCGTCGGCGGTGGTGGCGGCGGTGGTCAGCGCGGCGGCGGCAGGGCAGGTGCACCAGCGCCGCAGGGCGCCGCGCAGTTCGCGAGTGATGACCAAGGCGGCGCGGTGCCGTCGAAGATCCTTGTCGACGAACGCAGCAACACGCTGATCGTCGTGTCGAGCGAAGCCGGCTATCAGCGCGTGAAGGCGCTCGACGATCGCCTCGACATCCTTCTCGATACCGAAGGCGGCTCCGCGATTCGCGTGTATCCGCTCGAGAACGCGCTCGCCGAAGAGCTCGCCGCCACGCTGACGAACGTGCTGTCGGGCCAGGGTCAGCAGCAGGGTCGCCCGGGCCAACCCGGCGCGCCGCAGGGCCAGCCCGCCCCGCGGCCGGCCGGTCCGATCG
>DASUFX010000551.1:0-5906 GCA_036274355.1 Kofleriaceae bacterium
AACCATGCGCCCGTGAGCAACGCTCCCGTCGCCAAAGCCGCGGATCACGCACCCGCCGCCGAGCACGCGCCGCCTGTCGAGGAGAAGCACGACAAGCCGAAAGCGAAGCCTCACACCGACAAGCGCCTGCTTGACCACGAGCTCAACGCCGTGCTCAAGCAGTTCGATCACGGCAAGCTCGACATGCAGGCCGCTGTCGCGCGCTTCGTCGCGTTCGACCAGAAGCACTCGGGCGGCGAGATGTCCGCCGATGGTCAAGTGATGCTCGCGATGCTGGTCGGCATGCTAATGGCGCACGAGAGCGAGAAACTGCGCAAGAAGTACGAGTCCGAGCACCATGGTCCGACGACAGCGCCGGCAGAGCAGGGCAAGCCGCCCGTGATCAACGATCACGAAGCCCCTGCGAAGGGACCCGCGCCCGTCTTCAACCCGCCGGCAAATCCAAAGCTGGAGGATCAGAACCTCGACGCGCTCGCTGCGCAGCTTCACGATCCGAAGGTCACGAAGGTCATGGCCGACCTCGCGTCCGCGGTGACCGTCTGGCGAACGGCGCCGCGCGACTCGTTCCACGAGATCAAGGGCGAGCCGCGTGAGAACCTCGTGCACGGCATCGCTGTCGTGCGTGAAGGGCTAAAGGGGCTCGGCGGTGCCGACGAGAAAACCGCGGCATTCAAGACCGCGGTGTTTCACAAGCTCGAGCAGATCGCGCCGTATCACCATCAGCACAATATGCGGACGATCGAGACGGGCGACTACACGACGTGCAATGTCACCTCGCTCGCGATGTCGCTCGAGGCGATCGGCAAGACCGCGGAAAGCTACAAACCCGGCAAGCGCGAGATCATCAAGAAGGTCGCCGAACGCTGCAACAGCAGTGTCAGCAAGGCGGCAAGCACGCTGCACGGTCACGGCGCTTCGTGGGAAGCGGTCGCCGGCCTTCGCTTTCCCGATTTCATGCAGCTCGCGGCAATTTCCCACAGGCTGAAGACCCCCGAGTTCAGCGAGAGTGACTTTAAGGCTGCTGCGATGTTCGCGGCCTCGAACAAGACCCACGCTGACTTCCTCGCCGACATCGCGAGCGATTTCTCGGCGACCGGCAAGGAGCACTACCTGTCCTTTGGCAGCGAGAAGGCCGACAAAGCGCTCGAGAAATTCTCGGACGACACGCAAGCAGACGCGCAGGTGCTGATCGACGCGCGGAACGCCGCTGAAGCGCATCCCGAGAGCAAAGTTCGTCAGGACGCCTATGCAGAGGCGCAGCAGGGACGCGGCAAGAAGGTCGCCGGCAACGCGAAGATCGATCGCGATTTACCGCTCGAGCACTACAAGGCGACGGTCATCGGGGCGATCAAGCCGCTGATGGATGCAGGCCATGGCGTGATCTCGGGCTGCTACCACCACTTCACGCGCTGCTACGAGATCAACGACAAATACATCATGGTCCAGGACCCGGGCCAGTATCACCGCACCGAGCGCAAGCTGATGTGGGACGAAGCGCGCGCACTCCGCTACTTCTGGAACTATATTGTCATCTCATGACGCTCCTCAGAACTGCGGTCCTCCTCGTCGCGCTGTTGGCCTGTAACAAGAAGAGCGATACAGGCTCGGGCTCTTCGGGCTCTGCGGGCTCGGCGGCTCCCGTCGGCTCGGATGGCTCCGCAGGATCCGCCGGATCCGCGGGCTCGGCTGGATCGGCAGGATCGGCGGCAGCCGGCACCGCGTCGCCCGAGCTACTCAAAGCGCTCGACGAGATGGATCGCGTGATGGCTCCAATCTTCAAGCTCGAGCCGCCGAAGCGCTTCGACGCGTACTGTGCCTCGCTTGCCGAGCTGGCTGCGAAGGCGGCGGCGATCCAGGCGGCACCGGCGCCAGCTGGCGTCGCTGACTGGGCGACGAACGCCGAGAGCTTCAAGAGTGACGTCTCGGGACCCGAGATGTGCTGCAAGGAGGCGCCGAAAGGTCTCAAGCCTGCCGAGCAGAAGGGACAGGATCTGACGAACGACGAATGTGTCACGCCGGTCCACGAAGAGTTCAAGAAGCTCGTCGCATCGGTGCCGGGCGCACCGGCCGCTGACGCGCACGCGAACGATCCACTCCCCGCAGCGGCAAACAAGAAGTGACGCTCCGCGCGCTCGTCGCGGTTGCCCTCGCGCTCGCACCGAGCATCGCGCGCGCCGACGCGAAGGCCGACGCCACGAAGGCGTTCACCGACTTCATAACGAGCCTTGCAACCGAGAAGCCGGCGCTCTCTGATCTGGAGGCGTTTCTGCCTCTGTATCTGGACCGTGCTCCCGTGCCCGTCGCGACTGACGTCAAGAGCACGCTGGAGGCACCGAAGCTCAAGGTGCTGCGCGCCGACGTCTCCAAGAGCGGCACGTCGGTGTGGATCGTGGCCGAGGTGAAGACCAAGAGCGTGAAGGTGTTTGACGACGCAACCAAGAACGTGACGTTGCGTGCGAGTGGATTTCTTGTCCTCGACAAAGGTGCCTGGCACGTGCGCGCGGCGGATCTGTCGCGCGCTGTCGAGGACAAGCCCGCGGATCCGAATTGCGGCAACGCGAGCCACCAGTGGGGCCTCGAAAAGGCACCTCCGAAAGCGCTCGCCGCGACGGTTCGCATGACGCTCACCGCGGTCGACCAGGGCAAGAGCCACGCTGCGCTACTGTCCGACAGCAAGAACACGCTCGTGCTCGGCAGCGCGCCCGGTGAGCAATTCGCAGGTGCGGCGGCGAAGGGCGTGAAGAAGTGGCAGATCCGCTCGTCGGGAAACAGCGATGACGATGCGAATATCCGCGCGCTCGCCGGCATCGGGCCCGATGCCGACCTGATGTGGATCGCAGCGCCGATTTCTGGCCCCGCGAAGCTGTGCACCGAGTACCGCGGATTCTTCGTGCTGGCCAAAGAGGCCAGCGGCTGGAAGATCGTGCACGAGCACTATTCGTCACCGCTGTAGCGCGATCGCGTAAGCTCGGTGCCGTGAAGCTCGTCATCGGCATCGTCGTCGGCGTGCTCGCTGTTGGATGCAGCAAGAAGTCCGAAGCGCCCGCGGGTGGTGGCTCGAGCGGATCGAATACGCCGGCGGTGGAGCCCAGGGACGCGCTCGTCGCGACACCTGACGGCAATGCGGCGGTTGTCGATGCGGCGATCGGTTCCGCGGTGGCTCCGACGACCGACAACGCGATCGCGGTCGATGCTCACGCAGCCGAAACGATCGACGCCGCATCCCCGGTACGCGTCGCAGGTGACTCCAAGGCAACCGAGCTTCGTGCCGAGGTCGATGCCGTCGACGCCGCATTCGAGAAGGCCGCGAAGGCCGCAGCAGATGCGAAGACGGTGAAGGCCGCGTGCGCGGGCCTCGCCGATCTCGGCAGTGCGATCAGCGAGCTCGCCGACTTCGGTCCTGCGAACGCCGAGCACGAGTGGCAAGAAGCGCGGCAGGACGCGGCCGAGAAGCTCGGCCAGGTACTCGTGCTCTGCAATGAAAGAGGCAGGAAGCCGGCGGAAGTCGTCGAGGGCCTCGACGGCATTCGCGGCGAGCTCGCGACGCTGCGCGGGGCATTGCGGTCGAATTGAACAGGTGCGATGAAGGTGTTCCGATGAAGAGACTTGCAGCGTTGGGGGTCGTCGTCGCGTGCACGTATCACAACCCGAAGCCGCAGTACGCGCAGCCGGGACCGCCGCAGCAACCGCTGGGGCAGCAGCAACCACCGCAACCCGCCGTCGCGTCGCAACCGGCACCACCTGCACCCGTGCAGCCTGCACCGCCACCGGAGCCGGCGAAGCCGCCCGAGGAGCCGGGACCGATCGATCCGAACGCGGAGATGCCAAAGGATTCGATCACGACGAACACGAAGCTCGTGCTCGGAACCGAGGCGACGATCAAGCTCGACGCGCGCAGCGACATTTACTCGGCGACCGCGAAGAAGGCGGATCCGGGACGTGGCGGCGTGTTGCCATCAGAGGTCACGCTCGCGAAGGAAGGCGGCATCATTTCGTTTCCGAAAGTGATCGGTCGCGCGGCCTGTGTCGCGGACGCCGGTGCGACCGCCGATGGCGGCGATTGCGCGGGCGGCAGCACCGATCTGACGAGCGCGGGCAAGCTGAGCGGCATCAAGCACGGCCAGCGCACGATGTTCTTGGTCGGCGTGTTTGTCGGCGCGAAGCTACCGGCGAAGGCGCCGGCCGTCTTGGACTTCAGCGACGACAAGCTCGGCACCAAGTTCCCCAAGCTCGAGCCGGTGCTAGGGCAGGTCTTCTGGATTGGGGACGGCAAACCCGGGGAGCCAGCTGGGGACACCCACGACTTCGTGATCCCCAAGGGCGCCACGCGGCTGTACCTCGGGTATGCGGACGGGTATGGGTTCCAAGGGACACCGGGCGCCTACGGGGACAACAAGGGCGGCTTGGCGGTGACCATCCTGCAGCGTAAGTAGCCGGATGTGCGGCAACCTCGCGGGGGCCGAAACACCGTCACCTTTGTCCTGGTCGTGAACGGCGGTTGGTGATCTACCCGGCAAACGAAGCGTAGGTGAGCGCTAGATCGGCTGGAACGGCCCATGCTATGGAGTCCGCTCACTATGGGTCGCCTTTCTATTGTCGCGCTTAGCTCCGTGGTTGTTGCGATGTCGGCTGGTGTAGTCGGGTGGATGGCAGCTCGTGCCTTGTCCCTGCTGGTCTGAGCATCTATAACCGCCGGCGTCATGCCGACGGAGACCGAGACGAAGCAGAAGTGGTCGAAGCAAGCGACGGAGCGGGTGCTTGCGGCGTTGAACCGAGCCGATGAAATCGGCGGCGAAGTTCGCGACTTCATCCAGGACAAGATGACGACCGACCCGCGCTACATCAAGGCGCGCAAGACGGTCGCGAAGTGGCTCGGCCGCGAGTACGTCTCGCGTGATGAAGCAGCGCAGCGTGCCGCGGCCGCTGAAGCGCAGCGCAAGGCGGCAGCTGCCAGCGCACCGGTGGCGAAGAAGAAAGACGCGAACGCCGGCTTCGGTGATGCGTCGCTCAAGGCGCAGATCTTCGGCAAGAAGAGCTGCCCGTGGACAGGCCGCTCGATCACGCTACTCGAGCGTCACAAGCTCGACTACGACTACATCGATCTCGAGGAGCCAGAGCACGAGAACAAGATCGTGCCGCTCTCGAACGAGACGAAGCAGCACACGGTGCCGTTCATCTACCTGCGCGGTCAGTTCATCGGCGGCTTCAACGCGCTCGCCGAGATCGAGCGGCTCGGTCAGCTCGAGTTCGCGCTGATGACGGCCGAGGAGCGCGCGGCGCTCCCCGAGCACAAGCGCAATGTCGAGATCGTCGCGCGCCCGAATACCGACGAAGTCGCGCCCGCCGAAGAGACGCCGGGCTCCTGAAACGCACGCGCTAGGTTGCCGCATGGTGAGGCCGGCCTCGTCGGCTCATGGAGCGCGCCGCACGTGATTTTCACCCGCCGAAACGCGGGGCCAAGTACGCAGCAGTGCACACCATCGGACGCAGTGGCTAATCGAGTAGCCGGCGCTTTGAGTGTGAATTGGCGTCGAAACCCGCGAGATGTCACCCGTCCGGGTGTGGTCCGGTCTTTGTAAGGACTTGGGATCCATGGCGATCGAATCGACCGCTATCAACGACCTGATCGCGGGATTCCAGCAGCGTCCGCTGCAGCGGGACTCGAACGATTGGTTGTTCGGCGAGCGCGACGACGCTACCGAGATCGATAGCGGTAGCGAGGAGAAAGCGACGACGCCGTTCGATCGCAGCACGCCGCCAGTCGTCCCACTGCCGCAAGCGTTCGTGCATCAGCCGGCGCCCGCGCTCGAGGCGCTGTATCGCTCGCCGTCGCCGACGGCGTACGTGCGCCCGATCAGTGCGTCGGGCGTCGCGAAGAAGCTCGCGCTGCCGATCGGCGTGCTGTC
>DASUFX010000552.1:0-15865 GCA_036274355.1 Kofleriaceae bacterium
AGGAGCAGAGTGACCGCAAGCTGGATGCATCCAGCGAGGATGTACACGCCGTGAAACTCGAAGTGCTCCATCGCGAATGTCGAGAACAGCGTGCCGAGCGTGGTGCCGAGATTCATCAGCGCCATGTACGCCGTGAACTGAGAGCCCGCGATTCGCGGCCACGATAGATCCATCGCGATCGCGAACAGCGATACCTGCCAGATCGCGACGCAACCTTCGGCGTACAGACCGAGCACCCAGACGAACCAGTGCTCGGTCCAATACGGCTTCATCTGTGCCGCAACGAGCCAACCCACCGCGAGTCCGCACGACGCGACCGCGGCGACACGTCGTCGACCGAGCTTGTCGGCGAGGAACCCGGTGATCGCGGCGCACACGCCGCCGACGACGAGCCCCCAGCCGCCGCTGATCGCGCCGTAGTCTTCCAGCTTCCAGTGCAGCGTACTGACGAACAGCTTGATGGCGACCGGTTGGATCATGCCGACCGCGAACGTCGAGCCCAACGTCAGCAGAACTGCGATAAGTGTCGAGCGCAGCGAGAACGCCTGCAGCAGCGCACCGGCGATGTCGCGCAATGGTTCGCGTGGCGGAGCCTCGCCATCGCGCTCGCGCACGAACAGCGGCAACATCATGATCGCGAGAAGAATCGAGGTCTGAACCACGAGCGCCGTGCGCAGCGACGAGTACGAGATGACATATGCGAGGCCGACGCCACCCATCGCGCCGCCGAGGTACTTCGAGCCGTACATCAGCCCGTTGGCACGCCCGCGCTCGTTTTCCGGCAGCAGATCGACGGCAAGCGCGTCGACCGAGACGTCCTGCAGCGAGTTGAAGATCGTGTGCACGAAGATCATCGCCGCGAGCAGCTTCACCTCGCGGGTGACATCGAACAGCAGCATCGCGAAGACGGTGAGCGCCATCATCGCCTGCGCGAACACGATCCACGGCCGGCGCCGGCCAAACCGCCGGATCGTGAACGCGTCGATGATCGGGCCCCAGATCCACTTGAACGCGTACGGCAGGTAAGCCATCGCCATCACCATGGCGAGGTCCTCGACACCACGTGTCGCGAGATACGTGGGGAGCGTGATGAACATGAAGCCCCACGGCACGCCCTGCGCGACATAGAGCGCGCACAGCACGAACAGCCGTAGCCAGCGTCGCTCCGCGAGACTCACGCGCGGAGCCTAACATCGCGGTTACTCGTCCGCGATTCCGAGCGTCAACGTGAGACCGAGCGATGCGTAGGTTTCTGAGCCGGTCTTTTCGCCGTCCTTCAGCATCGGCATCGAGCCGGTGGCGATCAAGAGCGCGAGGCGCGCGCCATCGAACACGCCGTCGCGTCCCTTCGCGAAGTCGAGCGCGAGCGTGCCGGTCGCCGCGGGATAGATGCCCGACTGTTTGCCGTCGATCATCGTGTTCATCGTTGGATTCTCGATGTCGCAGTCCTTCGCGATGCCCATCATGTCGACGCAGTACTCGCCACTCGCATCGATGTGCGTCGCCGCGAGTGCGCCCTGCAAATGAAAGCCGAACCACTCGGTCTCGAGCAGCCGCGCGTCGAGCGCCACCTCACCACCGACGCGGGTCGCGTGATACGAGGCGAGCTTCTGCGTCGAGCGCTTGCTCGTACCGTAGAGGCCGCCACCGATCGCGACGTCGTCGCGCAGTTTGCGGCGATACCCGATGTACGGCTCGCCGGGCGTGTCGCCGCTCTGGCCGAACAGCCGTCCGCCGAGTACGAGGCCGGGGATGTGGAGCCAGCGATCGGGCTCGATCATCGCCGACGCCTGCATGATGGGCGCGCCCTTGTTCTCGCCCTTTGCCGACGAGCTTAGAAAGAACCCCGGTACCGGGCCGAGCTGCACCTCGCCGCCAGGTCGGTTCATCGGCACCGCCGACACACCTGTGGTCGCCGGCATGGGGCCTAACGTGGTGCAACCCGTGATCAAAACAAGAATTGCGATCCGCATGAATCGACAACACGCGAGCCAGGCATCTTGCCACCCCGGAAAGCCCGGCAGTGGACGGCACCTACATTCGGGTCTAGGCTCGTCAACTTCCCGTGACGGACAAGACCAAGCACAAGTCCAAGCACATCAAGCTCACGTCGCATCCTGGCGCGGGCGGCGCGAAGCCGATTCCCATCCATTGGGGTGCGGGCGATCCGAAGACGCGCGGTCCGATCATCGCGACGCTCACCAATCCAGATCATCGCAACGTGATCGGCACGCACTCGGGCAGCTACGCGGTGTATCGCGCGCTCGCGATCGCGGCGAAGGCACTCGACCCGCAGCACGTTCCCGATCTGACGAACACCGCGCCGAGCGAGCCGTTCGGTCCGCATCCGCAGTGGCACGATCCCGAGCGAATCGTTTCGGTCGATCCATACGGCCACATCGTCCAGGACGTGTTCGCCGACTATCTGAAGAAGGGCTACGACATTCGCCCGACGATCGCGGTCACGAAGGCGCACATCGACATGCCCGAGATCGTCGACGCGATCGAGGCCGGCCGCATTCCGATCGACGGCAAGATCGTAAAGAACAAGCGCGAGGTGCCGGTCACGAAGGCCGCGACCGAGCCGGTGTGGTATTTGCCCGGCGTCGCGAAGCGGTTCGGCTGCACCGAAAGCGAATTGCGCCGCACGCTGTTCGAGCAAACCGGCGGCATGTTCCCCGAGCTCGTCACGCGCGGTGACCTCGACGTGTTCCTGCCGCCGATCGGCGGCCAGACGATCTACATCTTCGGCGATCCGAAGAATCTCTCCGATCCGAACGTGACGCTGACGGCGCGCGTGCACGACGAGTGCAACGGCTCCGACGTGTTCGGCTCCGATATCTGCACGTGCCGTCCGTACCTCGCGCACGCGATCGAAGAGTGCATCCGCGGTGCGCAAAACGGTGGTGTCGGGCTCATCGTCTACTTCCGCAAGGAAGGTCGCGCGCTCGGCGAAGTCACGAAGTTCCTCGTCTACAACGCCCGCAAGCGCCAGCAAGGCGGCGACAGCGCGGCGCAGTACTTCGCGCGCACCGAGTGCGTCGCCGGTGTCCAAGACATGCGCTTTCAGGAGCTGATGCCCGACGTGTTGCACTGGCTCGGCATCAAGAAGATCCACCGCCTCGTGTCGATGTCGAACATGAAGTACGACGCGATCGTGCGCAGCGGCATCACGGTCGGCGAACGCGTGAAGATCCCCGACGAGCTCGTCCCTGCCGACGCGAAGGTCGAGATGGACGCGAAGATGGCTGCCGGCTACTTCACGCCGGAAGCGCCGCCGAGCGCCGAAGAGCTCGCGAAGGCCAAGGGCCGCAGCCTCACCGAGTAGCGCGCGCTTCGATAAGCGGCGCGTAATCGCGGGCCGTCAGTCGATGCGTTGGCTGTTTTCTTGGCCCCGTCGCATGGCCTCGGTTAGCTGTGGACCATGCGACGACTCGGATTCTGTTTATTCGTGCTGGCGGGGTGCTTGGACAATCCCAGTGTCGATGTCGATACCCAGGCGCTCGACATGCCGCAAGGCACCAAGAGCGACGTCACCGTGTCCGTCGATGGGGCACCGGTCGACAGCCTGTTCAGCGTCGTGTGGACGATCGACGATCCATCGATCGTCTCGGTGACTCCCGAGTACGACGGCAAGCGGCTCCGCGTCGATGCAGCTAACCCGGGCGAGACAGTGGTCCACGTCAACTCGCATGGCCAGACGTTCGACATTCCGGTCCGCGTCGGTCAGCCCGCAATCACGTACATCTGGATTGAACCGTCGACAGTTACGACCCAGGTCGGCTCGCAGGTTCACGTCAAAGCCACGGGACTCGACACGATGTACCGGCTCCAGGATGTAACGCTCGACAGCTACTGGGCGGTCCGGGACGAGAACATCGCGAACCTCGACATGGCCGGCATGATGCTGCGGGCGATGGGCGAGGGACGCACGACGCTGCACGCGAACTTCGGCAACCTCGCGACGATTACCGACGTCACGATCCTGAAGTGACCTAGCGCTACTCGCGCGGCTCCGGTAGCTTGATGCTGTAGATGGCAGCGAGTGAAGCCGAGACCGCGATCGGGTATCTCCGGTCTCCACTCGCGATCCGCGCGCGCTGCGAGAACATTCTCGAAGCGGCGTTCTCGGGCGAGCTCGAGCACTTCGCGGTCGAGATGACTGCGATGCCGAAGGTGATCGACGAAGTCGTCGCGGTCACGCGGGCGAATTACCCGACGCTCGAGATTCCGGTGCACGGCCGCGTCAATCACTTCCGTGCCGGCGGTGTCGATCGCGTCGCGGCGCTCGACGCGAAGCTGCAGTCGCTGTCGCGCGACGAGCGCGCGCGCGCGTGGATCGATCTCGTCGTCGTCTCGGTGCTGCTCGATGCAGGCGCCGGCGATCAGTGGCGCTTTCGCGAAGCGTCGACCGGGCTCGAGATCGGTCGCTCCGAAGGCCTCGCGGTCGCGAGCCTGCACGCGTTCGAGCAAGGTTTGTTCTCGTCGGATCCGCAGTGGCCGTTGCGCGTCGATGCAGCGGGCCTGAAGGCGCTCGAGCCGGAGCGGCTCGCCGCGGCGTTCCAGGTCAGCGCGGACAATCCACTCGTCGGTGTGGACGGCCGCATCGGCCTCGTGCGCGCGCTCGGCAACGCGCTCACCGCCGCGCCGATGATCTTCCCAGGCGATCGGCCAGCCGGCCTGCTCGATCATTTCCTGTGGATCGCGATCGAGAGTCGCGCACCGTCGGGGTCGATGACTCGTGCGGTCGCGACAAAAGTCGATGCGCCGTCGATCTTGCTCGCGCTCCTCGAAGGCCTCGGTCCGATCTGGCCCGGTCGCATCGAGCTCGGTGGCGTCAATCTCGGCGACGTGTGGTCGCATCCCGCGGCGGGCGGCACCGGTCCGTCGGCCGGGCTCGTGCCGTTCCACAAACTTTCGCAGTGGCTCGCGTACTCGCTGTTCGAGCCGCTCACGCGCGCCGGTCTCTCGATCACGCAGCCGGGCGCGCTCACGGGCTTGCCCGAGTATCGCAACGGCGGCTTGTTCGTCGATCTCGGCGTGCTGGTGCCGAAGCATGCGCGGGTGCGCGAGCAGGTTCACGCGCCCGGCGACGAAGTGATCGTCGAGTGGCGCGCACTCACGGTCGCGCTGCTCGATCGCGTCGCCGAAGGTGTGCGCGAACGGCTCGGCAAATCTCCCGGCGAGCTTCCGCTCGCAAACATTCTCGAAGGCGGCACGTGGGCCGCGGGCCGTGCAGTCGCCAAGCGCCTACGTCCCGGCGGCGGCTCGCCGATCCAGATCAAGTCCGACGGCACGGTGTTCTAACCACCCGTTCAGCGGAGCGACGGTCTCTGCGACACCTGGTGCGACAGTCGCGGATCCTTTGACGCTGCGCTAAGTGGCCGCACCTGTTCGCGTCAGTCATGGCATCGCAGTTGAAGAAGGGATGTCCCGCCGAAACAAGGAGCCCCGCCATGACCCGCCTCGAAACCATCGTCACTCGCCAACGGAAGTCTCGTCTGCGTGACCTCGCGTTCGCCGCGTTCGTCGTGCTCGCCGGTGCGTGCTCGATCGCGACGGTCTCGACGGCAATCCACGGCGCTCAGCACGAAGTCGCGCGCCGCTGATACGCTAGCCGATGTGGCCGCTCGTGGTCATGGTCGGCGAAGATCGTCGGTCGCGTACGCGGCGTCGGCGAACCGCTCGAGGCCCCGATTAGCGGCCGCCGCTGCCTTGCGTACCGCGTTTGGCTCGGCGAGAAGAACCGCCCGGCCACAGAGACGAGCGAGACGAAGGCAGTCTCCTTCTTACTCGAAGATGACAGTGGTCGTGCGCTCGTCGAGCCAACCGATGCGCGCATCATGATCAGCACGGACGCTGATGCGCGAAGCGGGGTGCTCTACGCACCGATGCCCGCCGCGACGGAAATGCTGCGCCGGCTCGAACTGACAGCGAGCCACACGCTCCTCTACAAGGAAGCGGTGATCAGCGACGGCACGACGATCGCCGTGCTCGGAACGTGCATGCGCGAGCCCGACCGCGATGCGCCGCCCGCGGACGCCTACCGTGGCGACGCGCCGACGCGGCTGCGTGTCACGAGCGCTTCGAGCTACCCGCTCGTGATCAGCGACGA
This sequence comes from Kofleriaceae bacterium, assembly GCA_036274355.1. GTDB lineage: Bacteria > Myxococcota_A > Polyangia > Haliangiales > Haliangiaceae > JABFXX01. The sequence goes on from DASUFX010000552.1 coordinate 6,116, forward strand.
CCCCTCGGCGCTGAAATAGGCGCTACGCTCGGAGCGTGTGGCCCCTGCTGCTCACGGTCGGCGTCGTCGGCGCGGGAGCCGTTGTCTTCACGTTGTTCACGGGAAACGAACGCATCCGCCGCACGCTGCGCAACATGCCGGCCAAGAAGATCGGCGAGCTGAGTGACGACGAACGCGCCAAGATCGTCGGCCGCGTGCGCGCCCTGGGCGAAGCGCTGGAAGCGCCGATCAGTGGGCGACGCTGTGTCGCGTACAGCGTCAGTGTCGTCGAACAAGAGCAGAACGCCTCGCACATTCGCGAGACGAAAGCGGTCGCGTTCGTCGTCGAGGACGGCAGCGGGCGAGCGCTCGTCGATCCGACCGCCGCACGCATTGCGATCGATGGCGGGCCCAGCGTGCAAACCGGCACGCTTCACGATCCGACGCCGGCGGCCGAGGATCTGTTGCTCCGACACGGTAAGCGACCACGTCACGGCGTGCTCTATCGCGAGGCCGTGATCACCGACGGCGAATCGATCGCGGTGCTCGGCGCCGGCACGCGCGAGCCTGATCCCGATGCACCGCCGACCGAGGCATATCGTGGTGACGCGCGAACGCGACTGCGGCTGACCAGCTCGCGAAAGTACCCGCTCGTGATCAGCGACGACCCATCGGCGTTGAAATAGGCGCTACGCTCACTGCGTGTCGTTCGCGATCCTCGCTCTTGCCATCGCAGGCTTTGCGGGCTGGGCGTTCTGGCACTTCGGGGAAGACCAGACGATTCGCAGAACGCTGCGCAACGCGCCGACGAAGCGAATCCAGGATCTGCGCGACGACGAGCTCGGCAAGGTCGTCGGTCACGCGCGAGGTCTCGACGAGGTGCTCAACGCGCCGCTCACCGGGCGACGGTGCGTGTATTTCATCGCGACCGTCGAGGAGCATCGCTCGACGGGCAAGAGCTCGTACTGGAAGACAATCGTTCGCGAGACGCGCGGCGTACCGTTCATGCTCGAAGATGGCAGCGGCCGCGCACTGGTCGACGCGACCGCGGCACGCATCACCCTCGACTTCGATGGCAAGAGTCAGTCGGGCACGTTCGACGATCCGACCGAAGCGGAGAAAGCGTTTCTCGCGCGTCACGGCGAGAAAGGCGAAGGCTGGGTCTTCAATCGCTCGCTGCGCTATCGCGAAGCGGTGATCGAAGACGGCGAAACGATCGCGGTGCTCGGCGCCGGCACGCGCGAGCCCGATCCGGATGCGCCGCCGACCGAGGCGTATCGCGGCGACGTGCCGACACGACTTCGGCTCACCAGCTCGCGTAAGTACCCACTCGTGATCAGCGACGATCCGTCCGCCACGCGGGTTCCGCGCTAACTCACGCCACTCACCGCGCTAACTCTGCGGCGCGCCGTACCGGGGTTCGTTTCGCGGCACCGTACCGGGGTTCGTTTCGCGGCGCGGAGCCTGCGACAGCGGCAGGACTGCGACATTCGGTGCGACAGGGCAAAGCTGGTTCGCCCGCGGTTAAGTCCGTGAAATGGTGCGGAGAAAACATGGCATCGCGGTCGCAATAGGTCCGTTCGCTTCTGCCGAAAGGATCTCCCATGAACACCCGCCTCGAAAACATCGCCACCCGCCAGAGCAAGACCCGCCTTCGTGACGCGTTCTTCGCCGCGTGCGTGGCACTCGCCGCCGCGGTTTCGATCACGACGGTGTCGACCGCGTCGCACGCCGCGTCGTCTGCCGAGGTCGCGCAGCGCTAATGCCGCCCGAGCTGCCGCGCGAGCTTCGCGCACGTAGCTCGTCGCGAGTCATGCGCTACCTGTCGTCCGCGCCGCGTGGCTCATCAGCGATCGGGTCTGATACCTTTCCGGTGCACATGCCCGGCAAGGTCAACGTCATCGATCATCCGCTGGTCCAACACAAGCTGACGCTGATGCGCTCGAAAGAGACCAGCACCAGCACGTTCCGCAACCTGCTTCGCGAAATCTCGATGCTCCTGGCCTACGAAGTGTGCCGGGACCTGCCGACGGCGAAAGTGAAGATCGAGACGCCGCTAGCCTCGATGACGGCGCCGATGCTCGACGGCAAGAAGATCGTGCTGATCTCGATCCTGCGCGCCGGCAACGGCATCCTCGACGGCATGCTCGAGATCTTGCCGTCCGCGCGTGTTGGCCACATCGGCCTCTACCGCGACCCCAAGACGCTCGTCGCGGTCGAGTACTACTACAAGGTTCCCGAGGCGATGGCCGATCGCGACGCGATCGTTGTCGACCCGATGCTCGCGACCGGCAACTCCGCGGTCGCTGCGATCGATCGCCTCAAAGAGAGCGGCCCACGCTCGATCAAGTTCGTCTGTTTGCTCACGTGCCCGGAAGGCATTCGCGTGTTCCACGCGAGTCATCCGGACGTCCCGATCTACACGGCAGCAGTGGACGATGCGCTCAACGAGAAGAGCTACATCGTCCCGGGTCTTGGCGACGCCGGCGATCGCCTGTTCGGTACCAAGTAGCGTCCGCGAGGCGGACGCGAAAACTAACCCCGGTACGTTGGAGCGGTCGCGATGCGGGCCGCAAAGTAACCCCGGTACGTAATCGGCCTCACCCAATAAGTTTGGTCATTACTCACGGTTGGCAGTTTGTCCGTAAAAACAGATTGAACGTTTCCGCTCAAACGGATAAATTTCCGTACATGAGCAACGCAGCTGTCGCCAACAACATCGTGAGCCTCGACGAGTACCGTCGTAATCGCGGTGAGCGGCAGCCGATGCAGGCTCGCAGCCAGACCGTTACTCGGTTGACCCCGGCCACACCGGCCGTGTGGGTATACTGGGTCCCGGTTTGGGTCTGGTGAAGAAGAAAGCGTCAGGAAACAAAGTGGCAAGCCAGCGGGTGGAGAAGGCTGCGCGTCCCGACGAAGCAGCACCTGCTGCTCCTCCGGCCGCGGCAGCGTCGCAAGAGAACACCGATCTCGCGCCGGTCGTCGGTGCCAACCTCCGTCGCCTGCGCACGCGTCGCGGGCTCTCGCTCGAGCGGCTCGCGCAGATCTCCGGCGTGTCGCGCGCGATGCTCGGCCAGATCGAGCTCGGCCAGAGTGCGCCGACCATCAACGTCCTGTGGAAGATCGCTCGCGCGCTCGAGGTCACGTTCTCCGCGCTGATCAGCGCGCGTACGCAATCAGGCGCGCTCGTGTTGCGCTCGCAGGAATCGAAGATCCTGACCAGCAAGGACCGTAGCTTCTCGTCGCGCGCACTGTTCCCGTTCGACGAACCGCGCCGCGTCGAGTTCTACGAGCTGCGCCTTTCGGCCGGCAGCGTCGAGGATGCCGATGCGCACCCGCCCGGTACGACCGAGAACCTCGTCGTCACCGCGGGCACGATCGAGATCGATGTTGCGGGCGACACGCACCGGCTCGAGACCGGTGATTCGATTCTGTTCGAGGCCGACACGCCGCACGCCTACCGCAATGCGGGCAAGAGCGAAGCCGTGATGTACCTCGTGATGACGTACGCCGAAGAAATCGGCTAACGCGTCAGCAGCGTGTAGAGCACGAGGCCGCCGCTCGCGAGAATCACGAGCGCGATGATGGCCCACGCGATCGGCACACCGCGCGATGGCGCGACCGGTTGCTGCGGCACGCCTGCCTTCGCTAGCCGCGGATCGATCGGCCTCAGGTTCGTCCCGATCATCGCGGGCGAGCTCGTCGAGGTATCGATCGACCGCTCGACGCGCGCTGGCGTCGCACGCACGACCGGTGTTTCGCCACTGCGCGGCTTCGTCGGGCGGAGTGTTCCCGACGGTGGGGTGACCCAGCCGAGCATGGTTCCCTTCGGTGTCGGCTTCGCCACGCTTTGCACGACCTCGGTACCGACGGCGAGCGCGCCTTCGAGCGCAGCGCTCGTCGCGGCGGCATCGACGTAGCGATCGGTTGGCGCTTTCGCGAGCAGCTTCTCGATCACGGCTGCGAGGCCGACCGGCACACCCGTGAGCGGCGGCGGCGGCTCCATCGCGTGCATCGTGATCAGCTCCGCGATCACCTTCGATTCGAACGGCAACCTGCCCATCGCCGCGAAGTACAGCGTGCAGCCGAGCGAGTAGAGATCGACGCGCGCATCGACGATGCCACCCGTCACCGACTCGGGCGCGATCACCTGCGGCGTGCCGAGCAGATCGCCCGCGCTCGTCACGTTCGCGGTGATGTTCTCGCCACCGAGCGATTTCGCGAGCCCGAAGTCGAGGACCTTCACCATCTCCTGGCCGGCGATCGAGTGGAGCATGATGTTCGCCGGCTTCAGATCGCGATGAATGATCTGCAGCGCGTGCGCGCCCTGAAGCGCGGCACAGATCTGCGTGCCGATGCGAACGACGCGTGCCGGGTCGAGCTTGCCACCATGGGCGACGGTTTCTTCGAGCGTGCGACCGTCGACGAACTCCATCACGAGGTACAACAGATCATCGGGCGTCTGGCCGAAGTCGACGATCGAGACCGCGTTCGGATGCTGGAGCTTGCTCGTGAGCTTCGCTTCGCGCAGGAAGCGCTTGAACAGCGACGGATCGGCGCCCGGGCGTGGCGTCACGACCTTGATCGCAACGGGACGACCTACCGCGTGCTGCAATCCGCGATAGACCGTGCCCATACCGCCGCGGCCGATGACATCGGCAATCGTGTACCGACCATCGAGATTGCGGCCGATCAGCGGATCGACACCCGACATCCGAAGTGCGAGCGTAACACCATGCGAAGCGTAGTCGCACAGCGTTATGGCGGTCCCGAGGTCCTCGCGCTCGTCGACCGACACGAACCGGTTGTCGACGGACGCGACGTGCTGATCGAGGTTCGCGCAGCGAGCTTGAACCCACTCGACTACAAGGTCCGTGCGGGCAAAGCAAAGCTCGCACTGCCGCTGAAACCGCCGATCGCGCTCGGCTGCGACGTCGCCGGTGTGGTGAGCGCGACCGGTGGCGATGTCACGCGCTTCAACGTTGGCGACGAAGTGTTTGCGCGGCTCGAAAAACTTCGGATGGGCGGCCTCGCCGAGCGCGTCGCTGCCGACGAGAGCGTCGTCGCGAAGAAGCCGCAACGCGCGAGCTTCGTCGAGGCAGCCGCGGTCCCACTTGCAGCTCTGACGGCGCTGCAGGCATTGCGCGGGTCGGCGGCATTGCAGCCCGGCCAGCGCGTGTTGATCCATGCTGGTGCGGGCGGCGTCGGTACGCTCGCGATCCAGATCGCGAAGATCCTCGGTCTCCATGTGGTCACGACGACGAGCACGAAGAACATCGACTTCGTGAAGAGCCTCGGCGCCGACGAGGTTGTCGACTACACGAAGGAGCGGGTGACCGATCGCGTGAAGGATCTCGACGCGGTGTTCGACACGCTCGGGACTACCGAGATCGAATCACTCGGCCTCGTGAAGCGGGGCGGTGTCGTCGTCGGGATCGGCGGCTTGCCCGACGAGGCGTTCGCGCGCGAGTGGCTGCCGGGGTGGACGCGACCCGCGATCTGGCTGATGACGGCGAAGCGTCGGCGCGCCGCTGAGCGAGCCGGCGCGCGGTTCGTCTATTTGTTCATGCGGCCCGACGGCGCAGAGCTCGCCGAGATCGCGAGCTGGATCGACGACGGCAAGCTGAAGCCGATCGTGCACGAGACGTATCCGCTCGCGGAATTCCGCGAGGCGTTCGCCGAGCTCGAGCGCGGCCGCGCACGCGGCAAGATCGTGCTGACGATCTAGAAGCGTCCCGAGAACGCAACGCCGCCGCCGCCCGGGACGACGAGCGTCGTGACGGTCTTCTCCGCCTGTGGCTTCCGCGTGACGTACCAGACGACCCCGCCCGCTGCGAGCGCACCGCCGGCGACGAGACTGATCACGCCGAGCCGACCTCGCGACTCCGCGCGATTCGCAAGCGTTTCGTACTCGGGATACGACATCGCGTTCGCTTTGTCAGAGTCGGCAGCGCGGCCCTGCACGAGAAACACGACGCCGAGGCCGATGCCGATCGCGCCGGCGCCGACGAGCGCACCACCGACCGGATCCTTCCACCACGTGCGGCCTTCCGGTTTCGACTCGACAGGCGGTGGCGGCTGCGCGATCGGCTGCTCCACGGGTGGTGGAGGCGTTGGCTCGACCGGTGGCGGCGGCGCGGGCTCGACCTTCGTTTGCGCAGGCTTCTTCTCGGTCGTCTTCGGCTTGGCATCGATCTTCGGCTTCGGCCCAGTCGCGTTTGCTTTCTTCTCGTCGGCAATGATGTCCTTGCACTCGCCGATCTGGACCTTCACTGCTTCCTTGTTCTCGGCCGGTAGATCCATCTTGAGCAGCTTCGTATAGAGCTCGATCGCACGATCGCAATGACCCAGCTTGCGCTCGGTTTGCGCCCACGCAAACAGCGTCTCCGGATCCGGCTCGAGCACGAACGACGAGCCGAGCGCCGCGGACGCCGCCGCGTAGTCACCCTTCGTGTACGCGGTGACACCCTTGTCGAACTGTGCACGTGCCGCGGCACCCTTCGGCGCAGCAGCTGCTGCACTGCTCGCGAGCAGCACGGCGACCAACGCGGCACGCGATGCGCGACTCATTTCTTCTCCGTGCGCACGGGCATGAACGGCGAGTCGGTGTTCCACGTCGTCTCCTTCTTCGCCTCGGCCTTCTTTGCCGGTTCCTTCTTCACCGCTTCGATCTTCTTCGGCTCCGCCTTCTTCACTGCCGCGGTCTTCTTGGCCGCCTCGGTCTTCTTCACGGGCTCTGTCTTCACGGCCTTCGGTTCGGTTTTCACGAGCTCTGGCTTCTTCGGCTCGGACTTCACGAGCTCCGGCTTCTTGACCGGCTCTGCCGTCTCGGGCTCGGACTTCTTCGGTTCGGGCGTCGCAGCGTGCCCCGAGGACTCGGCGTTCACCGACTCGGCAGCGGGCTGTGCTGCGCCGTTCGTCGGTTCCTGCCCCACCTGCTCGGTGGTTTGCGGCGGCTCGGCGGTTGGCGTGACCTTCATCTCGACGGACGGTGCAACGGTTTCCTGCGGAGCCGGCGTCTTCGCGGTTCCCCGCATGGCGATCACGGCGAACAGTACGCCGGCGATCACGACAACCGCGCCCATCGCGAACATCGGTTTCCGCGACGGGTTGCGGACGAACGCGGTCGGTGACGAGTGACGCTTGACGCGCACGCGCTCGGTGACGTCGCCGACTTGGATCTGCGTGGGCTCGTTCGCAGGCAGCCCGCCGTATTTGCCGGCGGACGTGACGAGTGAGCCTGGCGATGCCGTCAACAGCGAGGCGACGACCGGATACGCCTGCGGCGGTTTAGGCTCGGGTGCAGCCGGGATGTTCACCGACGACTGATCCCACGACATCCGACCTTCGCCGTGTGTCGGTAGCTCGGTGATCTCTCGCGCACGATTGAACGAACCGCTCGCGTCGGTCGAGATCGGTGGCTGGCCGATCGTCGTGTCGTTGAGGTCGACGAATGACTGGCTGAGCGAGGTCGGATCGTCGTCGCCGAAATTGCGTGCCGCCGCTTCGTCGGCAGCGGCCTGTGCAGCGAGCGCGGCGACGTGCGCCCGGCCTTCCGGATCGTTTGGATCGGGCGTCTTGCCACTCTCGATCAGCGTACGCACGACGTGCTGCTCGACGAAGAACGCGCCCTGCTTCTTCGCGTCGTGCCACTCCTCGAGGCGCGCGGGGAACAGCGTGCCCATGATGCGCGCGAGCACGAGCGGTGACACGCGCAACCGCGACTCGTGCGCGAAGTCTTCGAGGTCGGTCTGCAGCTGTAGCGCCGTCGCGTACCGTTGATCGGCGTCGCGCGCGAGCGCCTTGAGCACGATACGCTCGAGGTGCCGCGGATAGCTGGGAACAACCGTGCTCGGCGGCGGCGCATCCTCGTTCACGATCTGATTGAGGATCTGGTACTCGGTCTCGCCCGAGAACGGCAGTTGACCGGTGGTGAGCTCGTAGAGAATCGAGCCCACGGAGTAGAGATCGCTGCGGCGATCGAGCTGTGCCTTCGCGCGGCACTGCTCGGGAGACATGTACGAGATCTTGCCCTTGAGGCCGCCTTGCGTCGTGCCCGGCCGCGACGACGCGCGCGCGATGCCGAAGTCGACGAGCTTGACCGCACCGTCGTAGCTGACGAGCACGTTCGACGGCGATACGTCGCGATGCACGATGCCGATCGGCCTGCCTTCGGCGTTCAGCTTCTCGTGCGCGTAGTGCAGACCGGCGCACAGACCGGCGACGAGTGTGAGCGCGGCGTCCATCGACAACGGAACGCCCTGCTCCTCCGACGCTATCGAAATGTGATCGAGGTCTTCGCCGTGGACGTACTCCATCGCGAAGAAGTAGTCGCCCTCCTCGAGGCCGATGTCGTAGACCTGCGCGATGTTCGGGTGATGAAGCGTCGCGGCGAGGCGCGCTTCGTTGAGGAACATGTCCACGAAGCTCGCGTTGGTGCCGTATTGCGGAAGGATGCGCTTCAGCACGACGAGCTTCTCGAAGCCTTCGATGCCGAACGTCCGCGCGAGATAGAGCTCCGCCATACCGCCAACGGCGATTTGTCGGATCACCTCGTACTTGCCGAGCTTGTCGCCAGGTCCGAGGTGCCGCGTACGTTGTGTCGCCGCGTTCACCCCACTACAACGATAGACGAAAAGCCCCGTTACTGCAGTACAATCACCCCAATGGCGCGGGTAGCCGTCGTGGCGTGCGCAATGGGGCTTTGGTGCGGGTGTAGCCCGTACGGAGGCGGTGAATTTGCGTGTACGACCGATTCGGAGTGTGGCGGCGATGGCCAGTGCAGCGCCGGGTTTTGTAGTTTTCCAGATATGGACTGCACGTCCGGGTTTCGCTACGGCGAGCTCTCCGGGCCAATGTCCGGTACGTGCGTCGGCGTGCAGCAGCAAGACGGCGGCGTCGACATCGATACGCCGCCCGGCCAGGTCTGCTATGGGACCGGGCTCGTCATGGCGTGCTTCGCGGAAGCCCCGACGAACCCGCAAACGTTCACGCAGAACACCACAATCAACACCGACACCTCGCTCCTTTGCGCGACGACGCTCAATCAGACCGGTGCGTGTGTGATCGCAGCGCAGTCGATCACGATCAACGGCGGCATCTACGTCGCGGCCGTCGGCACGAAGCCGCTCGTGTTCGTTGCGGATCAAACGATCACCGTCACCGGCCGCATCGACGTGGCGAGCTATCGCCAGTTCATGTCGGTCGGTGCAGCAGGTGATGTTCCCGGATGCAACGCGGGCACTGCACCGACTGGAACCTCGGGTGGCGCCGGCGGCAGCTTCGGCGGACTCGGTGGTGCGGGCGCGGCGGTCGGGACCGCAGGCATGCCTGGCGCTGTGCTCACGCCGACAGTGTTGCGCGGCGGCTGTCCCGGGCAAACCGGCGCCGATAACGTCGCGCCGATGGGCCCGGGCACGGGTGGCCACGGCGGCGGCGCGGTGTTCTTGATCGCGAATACATCGATCAGCGTGGCCGGCACCGGTGTGATCGATGCGTCGGGTGAAGGCGGAGCGGGCGCCACGAGCTCGACATCTGGCGGTGGCGGTGGTGGTGGCTCGGGCGGCTACATCGGCTTCGACACGCCGTCGCTGATGGTGAGCGGCGCCGTGTTCGCGAATGGCGGCGGCGGCGGTGAAGCGAGTGGTGCGTCGACCACTGGCGTCAACGGCGCCGACCCGACGTTGCCGACAACTGCTGCACTCGGCGGCGCTGGCGGCTCGAACTTCGGCACCGACGGCGGCAACGGCTCGGTGGGCGCGACGCTCAATG
>DASUFX010000553.1:0-21040 GCA_036274355.1 Kofleriaceae bacterium
CTTGCGAGGCGACGTCGCCGACGAGTGGCCAAAATTCGAGGGCAGGGCGGAGGGCGAGCGTTGCGTCGCCAAGCCGGCACGTGATGCCGGGCGCGCGCCATGCTTCGAGCTCGCGGCGCAGCTCGGCGGGAATGCCGAGGCCGTGCTCGTCGAGATCGCCGAGCACGATGCGCAGATCGCGGTGGAGTGCGAGCGGTAGCGCGAAGCGATCGTGAAGCTCGTCGTGCCAGTCGACGAGCGGCGCGCGGTAGTGATTGACGACGAGGCGCGCGACGATCGACCGGAACAACACGGCGAGTGCGGCGAGCATGCCGGGGCGCTCGGGCATGCGAATCGCGCGCAGCTCGACGACGCCCATGCGGCCGTGACGCGGACCGTGCACCGAGATGTGAGGGTTCCACAGCTTCTCGACGTTGAGCTCGGCGCGATGCGAGTTGCCCGCGGAATCAACGAGCAATGGGCCGAGCCCTTGCTGGAGCTGCTCGGGCGGAAGCTCGCCGCGATCCGCGAGGTGCTCGAGCCAGCCGAGTGCGACCGCGAGCTCGTCCGAGCGCTCACGCGTGCCCTCGTCGGGACGTGGACCCTGCGACGCGGCGCCGACGCACTCGCTCGCGAACCAGTAGGAGAGGGACGGGTGGTTGTTGAGGTAGCGGACCAGCGCCGGCAGCACGTGCGGGTAGCGCATGAACGGCGAGCTGTCGGGTCGCGAGCCGCCGAGCGTGAGCTGGCCACCACCGCCGGAGTCGGCGAGGTCGCCGTTGAAGCGAAAGCGCGTCGCTGACAGACCGGCGGCACCGGCGGCGGTCCAGATCCGTTGCGCTTGCGCGTAGAGCTCGCGCGTCGTCGCGCACGGCGCCATGTTGACCTCGACGACGCCGGGATCCGGCGTGACCGAGAGCCAGCGATCGGCGCCGAGATCGGTCGGGGGTGGTACGGCGACCGCATCGGCGGTCGTGCGCTCGCCGTTGGTCGCTGCGATGTTGTCCTCGCGCCAGCGGACGCCGAACGCGAAGCGCGGCTGCGTCTCGTCGGGAAACTGGCGGCCGATCACGCGTGCGACCGACGCGCCTGGCGTGCGATCGGCGAACGCGGTCGCGAGTGCGTGCGCGCGCGCGAGCTTGTCGCTGCCCTCGGCGTTGGAGCTCCACGCGGGATCGAGCGACTCGGGACGCGTGAACGTCGGCTCGGCACCGATCCAGATCTCGACGCCGCGGCGCGCGATCAGCTCGTCGTGCATCGCGAGCGAGGCGTCGAGGTCGTCGCTCACTCGGTGATCCATTCCTCCGCGCGTGGCATCGGCTTGCCGGCATCGAGCCGGCGGAGGTCGAGCGTGTACGGCTGCTCGGGATGCGGTTCCGCGGTGCGCGCACGAACCGGCCACGGCGCGGGGCCTTCGAGCGTCCAGCGCTGAGCGCGGCGCGCCGAGGCTTCGACGCGTGTAAGCGGCGGCGCATCGTACGCGCGGCCTTCGGGATGCCAGACGTGATACGTGCCACCGGCGACACCGCGCTTCGCCCACGTATCGATGATGTCGACGCGCACCGGGTGATGAATGCCGAGGTGAGGATGCAGCGCATGCGGCGGGCACCACGCACGGAAGCGAACACCGCCGACGCGAACATCGCGGCCGCCGGACGCGCGGCGCATCGGCAGAGTGACGCCGTTGATGGTGATGACGTAGCGTTCCTCGTCGAGGCCGTGCGAACGGATCTCGAGCCGTTCCATCGACGAATCGACGTAGCGTGCCGTGCCGGTCTGCGTCGCTTCTTCGCCGAGCACGTGCCAGGGCTCGATCGCGTTGCGCACTTCGACGCGAGCGCCGCCGGTCTCGAGCGCGCCGACAAGCGGGCACCGCAGGTCGACGAACGGACGGTAGGCATCGGCAGGCAGTGCGACGTCGTGCGCTGCGAGATGCGCGAGCACGTCCTCGAAGTCGCGCCACATGTAGTACGGCAACAGGAAGCGGTCGTGCAGCTCCGCGCCCCAGCGCACGAGCGCGTGCTTGTACGGCTGTTTGACGAACGACGCGAGCAACCCGCGCGTCAGCACGACCTGCGCCGCGGCCATCCGGGGATGCGGCGGCATCTCGAACGCGCGGAGCTCGACGAGCCCTTGCCGGCCATGCGGCGTCAGCGGATCGAACAGCTTGTCGATCGAGATTTCGGCGCGATGCGTGGAGCCCGCGACGTCGACAAGCAGGTGGCGGAGGACCGCGTCGATCTGCCAGGTCGGCGGGGCATTCTGCAGATCGAAGAGGTGCGGCAGCGCGACCTCGAGCTCGTAGAGTGCGTCGTGGCGCGCTTCGTCGACGCGCGGCGCTTGCGACGTCGGGCCGACAAACAGGCCGGTGAACATGTACGACAACGACGGGTGGTGCTGCGCGAACGTGATCAAGCTCGCGAGCGTGTCGGGACGGACGAGCCACGGGGATGCGAGCGGCGTCGGACCACCGATCGTGATGTGGTTGCCGCCGCCCGAGCCGGCCATGCGGCCATCGAGCATGTAGCGTTCGGCAGTCAGGCCGCTCGCGAGCGCGGCGTCGAACACGGTCGCGTGGACATCCGCCGCTTCGCGCGCGCTGTACGTCGGCGGCAGATTGACCTCGAGCACACCAGGATCCGGCGTGACGCCGAAGCGGCGCAAGTTCGGCGACGGCGGCGGGCCGTAGCCTTCGAGGTTGACCGTGAAACCGGTCGCCGCGCGCGCGCGATCGATCGCGTTGATGAGCGCGCAGAAATCTTCGAAGCGGCCGACCGGCGGCAGGAACAACCACAGCTCGCCGTCGCGCGGCTCGATCGCGAGCGCGGTGCGAATGCCGATGCCCGGTTCGCCGGGCCGCGCGATGCGTTTTGGCGTACTCCGGCGTTCGGCCGCTTGCGCCTTCTCGTCTGCGTCGTCGGGATTGCGACGCGGATCGTCGACGTCGGGTTCCTCCCACAGCGGCGGCGCCGGCGATGCGGCGAGGCTGCCGAGCGGCAGGCGCAGACCCACCGGACTATCGCCCGGTAGAAGGAACAGCTCGCCGCGGCGGAAGCTCCACCGCTCGGTGAGCCAGCTACCCTGCGCGCTGCGCGCGAGCGGAAGCACCCAGCCGACGACGCTGCCGACACCTTGACCGAAGATCTTCGCGAGTCGCCGACGTTCTTCGGGATCGTCGAGGCCGGCCTTGCGTGGATCGATATCGGGCGGCAGCTGCGCTTCGCCGCGCACGACCTCCCACGGATCTTCGAACGCGCCGTGCAGCTCAGTACTCACGCCGAGTGCAGCCGCCAGCTGCTCGCCGAAGCGTCGCGCATCGTCCGCACCGATGCAGTCGCGCAGCTCGCGCTGCGGCCACATCGCGACGCCATCGCGCCGCGCGATCACGTCGAGCGCCCAGCGCGGCATGCTCTCGCCGGGATACTGCTTGCCCTGGCGATGCAGCACGAGCCCGCCCGGTGCGAGGCGATCGAGTAGCTCGTCCGCGAGCGCACGCCCGCGCTTCCACTTGTCGGGACCGAGTGCGCCGCCTTGCCACTCGGCAGCCGCGACGTTTTCGCGTGCGGTGAACGTCGGCTCGCCGCCGACCGTCACGTTCAGGCCCGCCGCGCCGAGCGCCGCATCCGCGCGATCGCCGGCCGCGAGCAAGTCGCTCCATACCTCGTCGGTGAACGGTGCAGTGGGCCGCGTCTCGTGCCCGAGCCGCGCGATTGCCGTCGAGAACTCGACCGCGCTCGCACCGACGTTGCTCGTGCCGTCGAGCGGCGACGCGTGCGCCGGCGATGCCGTGCACGCGAGCGGGATGTGACCTTCGCCGGTAAGCAGGCCGCTGGTGCCGTCGAGTCCGATCCAGCCCGCGCCGGGCAGATACGCCTCGGCCCACGCGTGCAGATCGACGACGTCGCGGCTGACGCCCTTCGGCTCGTTGGGGATCATGCCCTCGTCGGTGAGCTGGATCAGATAGCCCGATGCGAATCGCGCCGCGATGCCGCGCGCCCGGAGCAGCGCGACGAGCAGTACCGCGCTGTCGCGACAGCTACCGCGCCCGTTCTGCAGCGTCTCCTCCGGCGTCCACACGCCGGCTTCATCGCGAATCACGTACGCGACGCGCTCCTTGACCAGCCGATTGACCTCGACGAGCAGGCCGACCGTGTCGCCGGTCGCCGGGACTTTCTCGAGCAGCTCGACCGCGAGCCGGCCGAGCCGGTACGCCGGATCGGTGACGTCGAGGAACACGCCGAGCTCGGCGGCGAGATCATCGGGATACTGGAATGGGATCGTCTTCGCGCGATCGTCGACGAAGAAATCGAACGGGTTGACCGGATGAACGTCGACCGCGAGCTCGACGACGATGTCGAGCTCCGTCACGGGCTGGCCGGCCTTGAACGTCACGCGCGCGACGCGATTGCCGTGCGGATCGCGCTGCCAGTGCAGGCGATGCTCCGGCGCCACGTCCAGGCGGTAGCTCTCGATGCGCGCTCGCGCGTGATCGGCGGGACGGAGGCGGATCAATTGTGGCCCGAGCAGCGCGGGCCGGGGATAGACATAACGACTGCGATGCTGGAGGAGCACACGCACGGCTGAAGGGTATTACCACCGCGCGCCCAGGTACGGTTCCGGAGGGGCGCTTGACTGAGCGTCATCGCTCAGCGCGCGCTACTCCTCGACGGCTTGGCGCTCGTCGGGCCGGTCGGCCGTCAGCCGCGCAAGCCGTGCAGCCTGCTGCCGGCGGGTGATTTCCTGACCGAGGTGCTTGTTGCGCTCGAGCCACCGGTTCAAGTCGCGCGCGACGACCGCCGACGGATGTGCGAGGTCGCCAGTCATCAGCAAATAGACGGTCGCCAACGCCGTTTCGATCGCCTGCCGTTCGACGATGTCGTACGGACCGAGCTCCGCGAGCGCATCCTCGAGCTCGTCCTTGCGTGCGAGCACGCGCATCGCGAGTGGCTGACCACGCGTCGCGTCGACGGAGTTTTCGAGCTTTTGGCTGATCACGCCGCTCATCGCGCCTCCTACTGCTTCGGCGGATTCGTGGTCCATTCGGCCCTTGCCTGCGTGCTGCTCCGGTCGATGTGAACTCTGTCGTCTACCGACGTGACCCAGTCGAGCGGGATGTAGTGGTGAAGCCCGTCATCGTCCTTGGCCAGCTTGATCGAGCTGTGACCCTCGATCTGGTCGACGGTCGCAAAATCCGCATCATCCGGGCACGCGACATCCATGTGCGGCTTGATGAGATCTTTCGCTGTCTCGGCGTCCAGCATGTCCCCAGATGGAGCATCGTGCGTGCCAGACGGACGCGTCTCCGTCGGGCGCGGTAGCCTCAGCGAGGCAGGTCCGCACAGATCGGGCTTGCATGCGTGCATATAATGTGCATATTCATGCAACGAATATGCATCCACGCATTGCCGTCATCGGCGCATCCGGGTACTCGGGTGTCGAGCTGACCAAGCTGCTCGCCTCACACCCGCACGTCGAGCTCGCGGTCGCGTCGAGTGATCGCTGGGTCGGCGAGTCGCTCGCCGCGCACGCGGGTGTACGCAGCCAGCTGCGCTACCTCGCGCTCGACCAGGCGATCGCGCAAGCCGCCCAGTGCGATGTGGTGATGCTCGCGACGCCCGCCGAGGCATCGCACGACCTCGTGCCGCAGCTCGTCGGGCGCACGCGCGTCATCGATCTGTCCGGCGCGTTTCGCCTGCGGGAAGCATGGCGCTACGAGACGCACTACCGCTTCAAGCACAACCATCCTGGCCTGTTGAAGGAAGCCGTCTACGGCTTGCCCGAGCTGTATCGCGACAAGATCGGTGGCGCGCGGCTGATCGCGAATCCCGGTTGCTATGCAACCGCGATCCAGCTCGCGCTCGCGCCGCTGATGCAAACCGTCGACGCACCGGCCGGCGCCCCTGCGCGGCCGACCGGCGAAGGCGTGACGACGCGCCCGTTCGAGCGCGTCTCGGGTGAGCTGCTCGACGGCCGCATCATCGTCGACGCGATGTCCGGCGTGACCGGTGCCGGCCGCAAGGCGGCGGAGGACTACAGCTTCGCCGAGATCGCCGGCGACGTTCGCGCGTATCGGGTGCTCAAGCACCAGCACGAGCCGGAGATCGAGCAGAGCCTCAGCGACATCGCCGAGCGCACGATCGACATCACGTTCGTGCCGCATCTGTTGCCGCTCAAGCGCGGCATCCTGGCGACGTGCCACGTGCACTACCTCGGCAACCACGACGTGCTGCGCCTCTACAAGTTCGCGTACAGCGAAGAGCCGTTCGTCACGATCGCGCAGAGCGCCGAGCACGTCGCGTTGCACGATGTCGTCGGCACGAACCAGTGCCGCATCGGCCTCACCGCCGGCGAGAACGGCGAGCTCGTTATCATCGCGGCGATCGACAACCTCGTGAAGGGCGCGGCCGGTCAGGCCGTGCAGAACATGAACTTGATGCTCGGTCTCGACGAGCAAGCAGGCCTCGCGGGTCTGCGGAGCTTCCATCCATGAAGGTACCTATCGGGTTTCGCTTCGCCGGTGCGCAGGCTGGTCTCAAGCCGGTGCGGCGTGATGTGGCGCTCGTGGTGTCCGACGTGCCGGCCGTGGCCGCCGGCGTGTTCACGAAGAACCTCGCTGCCGCGGCGCCGATCATCGATGCGCGTCCGCGCGTGCCGTCGTCTGCGATGCGCGCGGTGCTGATCAACAGCGGCAACGCGAATGCGCTGACGGGACCGCAGGGCGTGACGGACGTCGTCGCGATCCGCACGGCGCTCGCCACGGCGCTCGGCATTGGCGCCGACGAGGTACTCACCGCCTCGACGGGCGTGATCGGCGTGCGGCTTCCCGCGCACAAGCTGATCGCGGCGGTGCCGTCGCTCGTCAGCTCGCTGACGCTGGCACCCGAGCCGGCCGCCGAGGCGATCCTGACCACCGATACGCGCACGAAGCTGTCGTCGCGGTCGCTCACCGTCGGTGGCAAGGAGGTCACGATCTCGGCGATCGCGAAGGGCTCGGGCATGATCGCGCCGCAGCTCGCGACGATGATCACGGTGATCACGACCGACGTCTCGATCACGCCGGCGCTGCTCGACCGCGCAGTGCGCGCAGCGGTCGAGCCGAGCTTCCACTGCTTGGTTGTCGACGGCGACATGAGCACGAACGACACCGTGATCGCGCTCGCCAACGGCCAGGCGCACAACCCGCCGATTCACGATCCGGGTCCCGATCTCGACGCATTCACCGCGGCGCTGACATCCCTGTGCACCGAGCTGGCGCGTGACATCGCGTCCGACGGCGAGGGTGCGACGCGTCTGCTCGAGGTGGCCGTCAGCGGCGCGCCATCGCGCGACATCGCGCGTGACCTCGCATGCTCGATCGCAGCATCGAATCTGGTGAAGGCGGCGATCTTCGGCGCCGATCCGAACTGGGGCCGCGTGCTCGCGACCGTCGGGGCGCGCGCCGGCTCGCAAAACTTCGCCGTCGATCCGCACAAGGCTGCGGTCGCGATCCAAGGCGTGCCCGTGTTCGCGAAGGGCGAGCCCGTTCTCGCCGATGCTCCGGCCCTGCGCGCGAAGATGCGCGCGCCCGAGGTACGCGTCGACGTCGCGCTGGCTGCAGGCACCGGCGCTGCCACCGCATGGGGCTGCGACCTCGGCTACGACTACGTCAAGCTCAATGCGGACTACACGTCGCTGATCGTGCAGACGCCGGACGGTGGGCTCGCGAAGGACGATCGGCTCACGAACTACAGCCCGAGCTTCAAGCGCAAGCTGATCGTCGAGGCGCTCAGCTACATCTCCAAGTTCTCGGGCACGCGCTGCGTGGTCAAGTTCGGCGGCAGCGCGATCGGCAAGCCGGCGCTCGAGCAAGCGTTCTGCGACGACATCAAGCTGCTGCGCTCGGTCGGTCTGCAACCGATCGTCGTGCACGGCGGTGGCCACGAGATCACGCGCACGCTCGAGAAGCTCGGCCATCCCGCGCCCGAGTTCATCGAGGGCGTGCGCATCACGTCGCCGAGCGACCTCAAGGTCGTCGATATGGTGCTCGGCTCCGTGAATTCCCACCTCGTCACGTTGCTCAACCTCGACGGTGGCCACGCGCTCGGCATCTCCGGCAAGGACGGCGCGCTACTCCGCGCGAAGAAGCACGCGCCCGTACAGGGCCGCGATCCTGGTTTCGTCGGCGAGATCACGAGCGTCAACGCCGCGGTGATCGAGATGCTGCTCGGGCAGGGTTACGTGCCGGTGATCTCGCCGATCGCGCTCGGCGATGACGGCCAGAGCTACAACATCACCGCCGATGCCGCGGCGGCGAAGATCGCGATCGCGCTGAAGGCGCAGAAGCTCATCTATCTCACCGACGCGCCGGGCATCCTCGAGCACGGCGAGCTTGTCACCGACCTCCACGTCGCCGACCTCGAGCGCAAGCTCCCCGAGCAAGACGGCAAGTCGAAGGTGCGCATGCTCGCGATGATCGAGGCGCTGAACAACGGCGTCGGTCGCGTGCACGCGATCGATGGCCGTACTCCGCACAGCCTCGTCGCCGAGCTGTTCACCGACCGTGGTGTCGGTACGCTGATCACGCCATGAAGGACCGCGCTGCGCGCAACCGCAATGACGTGACCGAGCGCCGCGCGGTCATTCGCGAGCTGATCGCGAGTCGGCCCGTCGCGACGCAGGAAGAGCTGCGCGAGCTGCTCGCCGGCCGCGGTCACGACGTCACGCAAGCCACGCTGTCGCGCGACCTCGCCCAGCTCGGAGCGCGACGCGCTGCCCAGCCCGGCGGCGGCACGTCCTACGAGCTCGGTGACAGCATTCGCACGCCGACGCTCGTCAGCGATCTGGTCCGCGCGATCGACGATAACGGTACGCTGGTCGTCGTTCACACGACGCCCGGCGCGGCGCAGGTGGTTGCTGGCGTGCTCGATCGGGCGAAGGTGCCCGAGGTGCTCGGCACGATCGCAGGCGACGATGCGATCTTCGTGGCGCCCGCTCGCGGCGTCACCACGTCGCGCGTGATTCGCAAGCTACGCGAGCTGGTCGCGAGCGCGCGTTAATAGCCAGCTCACTTGCGCTCGGGCTTGCCGAGGCCGAGACGCTGGTGGTCGGCGAGTGTGCAACGGTTCTGGATCACCGTGATGCCGGCATCTTCGAGCTGCTTCGCAGCCTCCTCGTGCTTGATGCCGAGCTGGAACCAGACGTACTTCGGTCGATGTGGCATCGCCAGGATCTCGGCGACGTGATTTGGAATGGCTTCTGGTTTGCGGAACACGTCGACTAGGTCGACCGGCTCTGCGATGTCGCGCAGGGAAGACAACACCCTCTCGCCGAAGATGGTCTCGTTGACGAACTCCGGGTTCACGCCGATGACTCGATAGCCCTCGTCGTGCAAGTACTCCGGCACGTAGAAGGCCGCCTTCTCCGGCTCGCGATGGATCCCGAGCACTGCAACCGTCGGCGACCCCGTCAAGATCTCCCGCAAGCGGGCGTCATTGATGGTGGCCATGGGCCGCACCTTACCAAGCATCTGCTACAGAGAAAGGGGTGAGGATGTGGCCACTGGTGGTGATCTCAACGGCGCTCGCTGCGTGCGCCTCCACCACACCTACTGAGCGCGAGCGCGCACTCGGCAGACTTCCATCGCAAGCACAGCTGGTTGCAGCGGCCGATGGGACGGCCCTCGCTGCCTTGCGGCCCGCAATTGATGCGGCTCGGCCGCTTTTGCCAACCAAGCTCGACTGCGTAGTCGAGGCTGCGTTGACTAGCGAAGCGGTTGCGGTCGCGGTCGCGCCAGGCGCGGGAACGACGATCGTCATCGTCACGCGTGCTCACGTCGCGCATTGCGCAGCGCTCAGCCGGATCGCGGACGATACGTTCGTCGCGACCATCGGCGCTGGTGTGCTCGCCGATAATCCAGCTGCATCACCGCTCGGCAGCTCGCGATGGGCACGAGCGCGGTCGTATCTGATCAATGATCCGATCGCGATCGCGATCGAACGCGATGACCAGCGCGTGCTCGCGGTCGCGCAACCGAAGCCACTCGCGGGTTGGCTCTCGATCGATGCGGTCGACCTGCCACCGATCGAGCGCTACGTGCGCGCGTGGATCGATCGCCAGCGCGGCGGCGCGCTCGCAACGTTCGCGCGCAACCTCGTCATCGAGTCGCGCAAGAGTCAGTTGCTCGTGCGCACGACCAAGCTGCAACCGGAAGAGCTCGCGCTCGCGACAACCGATGTTCTGCGCATGCTCGAGTCGGTGCCGACACCACCAACGGTTGCATTCACGTGTCCTGCGGCGGGCAACGGGATCGTGCGGTGCAGCGGCAGCGAGATCACCGTGACGTCGCTTGCCTCGACGTTGCGCAAGCTCGTCGCGGTCGACACCGAGCCGGTCGTTGCCGCCGGCGACGTGGTCGGGATTCGTTTGACAGAAGATGCCGAAGTGCTGCTTCGTCGCGACGACGTCATCCTCGGCCTCGACGGCCAGCGCATCATCAGCGCCGCGCAACTGCAGGAGCTCGCTCGCCTCGTCCACGACCGGACCGCTCTTGCAATTCGCCGGGACGGCGCCGACCTCATCATCGGCCTCTCCGAATAATCGGCGATAGCAAACGCTTAGGGCGTGTTGCATAGTCGGGCGCGCATGCGTGCCTTCCTGTTCGCCGCACTCGTCGTCGCAGCCTGCGGTAGCGACAAGTCCACGACCCCGAGCAAAGCGACGCCAGCACCGACACCGGTCGTCGCGCCGACGCAGCCGGCCGCCGCGCCGAAGGTCGCACAGCAGGAGAAGCCGGCCGCAAAGTCCGAGTCGTCCGTCGCTTCGGCAGAGAAGCCGACGCAGCCGATGGCCGGTCCACCGCCTGGTGGTCACGACTTCACGGCCGAGGGCAGGGCGCTGTTCATCGTCGGCGCGTGCGGTGAAGGCACGAGCGAAGAAGCAAACGCGGTCCCGGCGGCGCGGCGCAAGCAGCATTGCGACGTCGTCAACAAGGCGCAGTCCGACTACGCCGACAAATGGGTGAAGAAGGCGCACGCATTCTTCGTCGACAAGGTGCCGAAGGACGCACCGAAGACAGTCGTCTATCCGTTCGCGGGTGGCGATCTGTCGACCGCGCTCACGGTCTATCCCGACGCCACCGAGATCACGACGCTGTCGCTCGAGCCCGCGGGTGATCCGCGTACGCTCGCCGCTCTCAAGGGCAACGACCTCGACGAGGCGATGCACAAGGTCGAGTTCGAGCTCAAGTGGCTCTACCGCGTGAACTTCAGCAACACGCTCAACATGATCGACGCGATGCGCGGCGGTCATTTGCCGACGCAGCTGATCTTCGGCTTGTCCGCGCTCAAGGTGCACGGCTACGAGCTCGTGTCGCTCCGCTACTTCAGCATCCAGGACGACGGCTCGATTCACTACCTCGACGACGCCGACATCGCGAAGGCGCCGGCGCCGACCGCTGCGAAGAGCGCCCAGGAACGCAACATGGTGTTCGCGAATGCCGAGGTGCAGTTCAAGAAGCAAGGCGGCGGCGAGATCCAGGTCTGGCGACACATTCGCGCGAACCTCGGCAACGAGACCAGCAAGGGCATCGGCAAGGGCCTCAAGGACGACCCGCGCGTGCTCAAGCATCTCGAGGCGAAAGGGAAGATCGCCGGCATGACGAAGGCGGCGAGCTACCTGTTGTCGTGGGACTCGTTCTCGCTGATGCGGAACTACCTGGTCGACCACGTCGTGTGGATGGTCTCGGATGCCACTGGGGTAGCGCCCAAATGGGGCAAGAAGGCCGGTTTCGAGTACGAGACGTACGGGACGTTCGAGGCGCCGCACATTGATGCGGGCAACGGCATCTCGACGGACTGGAAGCAGGAATTCGCCGCAGAGCCAAAGCGATCGCTCGCGTTCCGCTTCGGCTACTACGACAAGAAGTTCCGGAACCACCTCGTCATCATGAAAAAGAAGGCGTGAGCTGCGCTGCTGATCCGGCGCTGGTAGGACACGTCTCCACACGAAAAAAATGATCCCGCGGTGGCGATCGCGGCGATCGCGACTCGGCTAGCATCGTGTGGAATGGTGGCCGCTGCCTGTCCGCGTTGTGGAGGGATTGTCCCGCTTCACGAAGGTCGGCCATTCGTTTCCGCGAGCGGCGCGATCGAGCTGTGGCATCCGAGCTGCTGGGCAGTGCGGCATGCGCGCGGCGTCGAAGAGGTAACCGTGATCGCGCCGCAGCCAGCGCGGACGTTTCCGTTCGCGAGCGTTGCAGCGGTCGTCGGCGTTGCAGCGGTCGCCGTCGCGTCGTACGCGCTGCGCTTGAAGCTACCGCCGGCATCGCTCGCGACGATCAACATCAACAGCGGCGAGACGGTCGCGCTCGGCGCGAAGATGAGCGAGCAGGAGATCGCGCCGCCGGTGCTCGATCCGCGCCTGCAGTATCCGGTGCCCGAGCTCGATGGCATCGCGATGGACGAGATGTATCCGTCGCTGCTCGACTGGATTCACCCGGTCGTCGACACCGATAGCGCGTTGCCAGAGCAAATGGGTGGCCGGTTCGGCGCCGAGCGCCACGGCGTCGAGCGCGCGGAGTGTGGCAACGGCCATTGCGGCATCGATCTGCTCGGCCCGATCGGCCGCCCGATCGTTGCCGTCGCCGACGGCGTCGTCGTCCGTGTCGAGCATTCCGAGCTTGGCCGCGATGGTCGCAGCGGCCGCTACGTGCGCATCCAGCACGCCGACGGCTCGCTGACCGCGTACATGCACCTCAACACGATCGTCGATGGTCTCGGGGTTGGCGACCACGTCGATGGTGGCCAGCAGATCGGTACGCTCGGCGCGACTGCAATCTTCACGGCCGCACCGCATTGCCACTTCTCGCTCGAGCTGCCGAACGTCTACGGCGAGATCAACGGCGACAGCACGAGCACGCACTACGTCGATCCGGCGCCGTTTTTGGTGCGCGCGAACATCGCGCACGTCGCCGATCGCCGTCATGCGCAGAAGCCCGCGCTCTGAGCTCGTAGGTGAGCGTACGCGGTTCCGTGCGACCCGGTGCGTGGCTCGATCTCGGCGAAGGCCGGAGCTGCGTCGACTCGAGCGGCAAGGCCGCTGTGAACGGTCGGAACCTCGAGTCGCGGGCGATGCTCGAACGGCGTTGACCCGAGCGCTCGGAATTGTGACGGCTCGGAAGTTCGGGTCGACGCCCAGAACAGGACGATGCATCCGGCGAGACGGCTCCTCGGTCGGATCGCCGCTTACGCTTACGCTTACGCCTACGCCTACGTTCGGATCTGACTCTCGACGTATAGTCGGGGCGTGACCACGCGCGAAGACTGGATGCGCCGGCTCGGCCCGCTCTACGGCGGTGCGGTTGCGCTCGTGCATTCGACGCCGTGGCGATGGCCGCTCGCGATCGGTAACGAGGCGCGGTCGTCGTTCTGGGTCGTCGCGCTTGGCGCGCCGATCGGTCTCGTCGCGTGGATCGCCGCGGCGCTGATCCACGCGGCCGGCATGCCGGTCACCGTCGCTGCGATCGTCGGCCTCGGGGTGCTGTCGCTCGCATCCGCGGCACTCGTCGAGCGCGGGCTTGTCGAGCGACTCGACGGCACGCACGCGACCGCGCCGAGCGTCACGTCGATCCTCGTGCTCGTGTTCACGACCGCGGTACGCATCGCGGCGGTTCTCGCGGTGCCGTCGCGCGCCTGGCTCGGTGTGTTCATCGCGACCGCTCTCGTCGGCCGCTGGGCCGCCGTGTTCTTGCAAGCGCTCGGCGATCCGATCCTCGATGACGACGCGCCGCGCTCGCTCGTCGCGACGCCCGCACCCGCGTGGCTCACCGCCGCGCTCAGCGTCGGTGTCGCGATCGTCACCGTGGTCGCGCTCGGCAAGGCTGGCGTCGTCGCGCTGGCGCTCACTGCAGCGATCGCGTTCGCGCTCGGGCTCGATGCGCAGCGCCGCGACCGCGGCTTGTCGTCGCCGGTCGTCGCGACGGCCGCTGCAATCGGCGAGCTTGTCGTACTGATGGTCGCGACGCTCAGCTAGCCGGCCGATCCTTCAGCTCGACGAGCGTCGCGCCCCAGCTGCCGCTCGCGCCATCGGCGAGCGCATAGCGCGCCACGGCCGGGTGCTTGTCGAGCACGCTGTGAACGATGCGGCGCAACGTGCCGGTTCCTTTGCCGTGGATGATCCGGACCATGCGCATGCCCTGTGCCTGCGCTGCGTGCAGGTATTCCTCGACGACATCCGCACACTCCTTCGGCAGGAATGTGTGGAGATCGAGCTCGTCGGTCAGCGCCGGCGTCGCGAATTCGTCGTCGTCACTCAAACAATGCGATGATAGGGCAATGTGTCGGGGGTGGCTGGCGACGATGGGGACTCTCCTTGCGGCGTGCGGCGCACCCAAGCAGCAGGCGGCCGAACCCACGCCGCCCGCCGATCTGGTGCTGATGAACGGCGACATCTACACCGGCGATCCGGTGCAGCCGCGCGTCCAGGCGCTCGCGATCCGTAGCGGTCACATCGTCGCGATCGGTAGCAACGACGAGATTCGTCACATCAATACGCAACGTACGATCGATCTTGGCGGTCGGCTCGTGATTCCCGGCATCAACGACGCGCACGTCCACGAGCCCGCGCTCGAAGAGCACCTCGGTGCGGCGCTTGGTGCGCGCGTCGGCGCGAAGGTCACCGACGCCGCTCTCGACAAGAGCGCCGGCAGTGCGAGCGAGCCCGCGGGACAGGCGACGGCGCAGGGCGCGATGGTCGACCTGCCGGGCGAATTCGACACGCTGACGGTGCCCGACATGCTGGCGTCGATCGAGCGCGCGACCCACGAGCAACCGGCGGGCACGTGGCTGCACGCCGTGCTCAGCCGCGCCGCGCTCGACGATCCAACGCTCACGCGCGAAGGGCTCGATCGCGTCGCGCCCGCGCATCCGGTGTGGATCGACAACTTCGCCGGCCACGCGCTCGTCTTCAACAGCGCCGCGGAACGTGCCGCCGGCATCGACGCGAGCGCGCCGGTTCCGCGCGGCGCCTTCGTCGGCCGCGATGGCAAGGGCGGACACGATGGCTGGCGCTACGAGTACGCGCGCTACGCTGCGCTCCGTGCCTTCGGCGCGAAGGTCAGCGACGCCGACGTCAACGCTGCGATCCGCGACTTCGAGGCGCGCGCCGGCGAATTCGGCATCACCACCGTGCAGGCGCTGCCGCTGCAGGTCGATGACGCGCGGCTCGAGACCGCGCTCCGTGCCTCGCAGCGCACGCTGCGCTGGCACGTCATGCGCGTTCCGGTCGGCGAGATCATCGCGCCGCCGTACATGCTCGCGTTGGTCGACCAGGGGCTCGCCGGGTCACCCGAGCTCGAGGGCATGGTCACCGTGTACGGCACGAAGTACTGGCTCGATGGCACGCCGATCGAGCGCGGCGCTGCGCTGCGCGAGCCGTACGCCGATGCGCCAACCGACGGCCGGCCGCCGGCAGGTCGCGCCGACTTCGATCCGGCTGCGATTCGCGAGATGCTGGTGCGCGCGCGAGCGAGCGGCGATCCGCTGCACCTGCACATCGCGGGTGACGTGCAGCTCCAGGCGCTACTGGCCGCGATGGAAGAGCTGCGGCCGAAGAAGCCGGGCTCCGTCGGTGACTGGCCAGAGCAACGCGTCGTGATCGAGCACGGCGACGGCATCGCGGCTGCCGACATCGCGCGCATTCGCGCGCTCGGCATCGTCGTCGTCCAGAACCCGTCGCACATGACGACGCCCGAGCTCATGCGTGCTCGGCTCGGTGATCGGGTGGCGCGCTGGATGCCGATGAAGTCACTCGTCACCTCCGGCGTGCCGTTCGCGCTCGGCTCCGACGGCCCGCTCAATCCGTTCCTCAACATCAAGCTCGCGACCGAGCATCCGGCGAATCCCGACGAGGCGCTGACCCGTGAGCAGGCACTCGTCGCGTACACGCAAGGCGCTGCCTACGACGAGCGCACCGAGCAGTTCAAAGGCAAGCTCATCACCGGCTATGCCGCGGACCTCGCGGTGCTATCGCAGGACATCTTCACGGTGCCGGCCGACGCACTCCCGCATACGCGCAGCGTGATGACGATCGTCGGCGGCACGATCGTGCTCGATCGGCTCAGCCCGGCCAGTGCTCCGACTTCGGAACGAACGGAATGATCCGGCGCCGCAGCGCGGGCGGTACGCGCTTGTCGAGGATCTCGGCCACTTCCTGCGGTTGATACAGCTGCGAGCAGTGCATGAACACGATGTGCTCGTTCTCGAACTTGTCGGCGCGCTCGATCACTTCGTCGAGATGGATGTGGCAGCCGGCGCGTGCGGCTTCGAGCGTCTTGCGTTCGTCGAGAAACGTGCACTCCATGATCAGCACGCGCGCACGCAGCAGCTCGGGCGAGTGATCGAGCACCGACACCAGCGTGTCCGTCGCGTACGCGAGCTCGAGCCGGTCTTCGTGCTCGGTCATCGGCTCCCCCGCGAGCCGGCGCGCCGCAATCTCGGGTCCCGGCAGCCCGCGGAACTCGGGGCGCAGCTTCGACACCCGCCGCACGATCATGTACGCGAGCGACGGCACCGGATGGAACGTGCGATATGCGCGAACGAGCAAGTCGCCGCGCAGCTCGATCTCGTCGCCGGGCATCATGCCTACGGCATCGACATCGAGCGGCCACCGCTGGAGCTTGGACAGTGCGTCCAGTGCCGCCTTCAGATCGGCCACGATTTCGGCTGGCATGACGACGCGAGGCGGCTTCGTCTTCCCGTGGAGCGCACGAATGCCGAGTAATGCCGGCAACGCTCCGACGTGATCGGCGTGCCCGTGCGACAGCAGGATCGTGTCGATTCCACCGGCCGAGCGCGGCGAAATCCCTGCATCAAGAACAATGCTGAGCTCGGGAATCGCCAAGCTCGTGTACACGCCGCCGACCGAAACGCCTCGGATCGTGTACGGTCCCGCTGAGACAGTCGTCAGCACCCGGCAAGTCTACTTGCCACTGGACGTGTGCGTGCACACACCTGCTAGGATTAGCGCCGCATGTTTTGGTACTCCCTGCTAGTCGTTCTGGCGGTTCTGTTCGTGCTGTCAGTCGCGCTGCCAGTGCCGAGACGAATCTGGGCGTTCTCGCTCATCACGGCGAAGTACATCTGGCTCTGGTTCCTCGACATCATCGGCCTGCGCCGGCTCTGGTTTGCGATCACCGGTAAGAGCGCCAAGTACCAAAAGCTCACGCGCCCGGTTCTGCTCCGCATGTTCTGCGAGGACCTCGGGCCGACGTTCATCAAGTTCGGTCAGATCATCGCATCGAGCGCGGGCATGTTCCCCGACCCGTACGTCAAGGAATTCCAGAAGGTCCTCGACCGCGTGAAGCCGTTCCCGTTCGAGGACGTCAAGCGCACGCTCGAAGAGGAGCTCGGCGCCGAGAAGGCCGCGCACCTCGTCGACATCCAGCCCAAGCAACTCGCGTCCGCGTCGATCGCACAGGTTCACACCGCGAAGCTGCGCGACGGCACGCTCGTCGTCATCAAGGTCCAGCGCCCCGGCATCATCGCGCGCTGCATGGCGGACATGCGCATCATGCGTCGCGTCGCCGGCTGGGTGCAGCGCTTCAAGAAGAACGCCGACCTCGCGAACCCCGTCGGTGTCGTCGACGACTTCACGAAGACGCTCACCGAAGAGCTCGACTTCCGCAGCGAGGCCGCGAACCTCGACAAGTTCAACGAGATCATGCGCGAGCTCGGCCACAAGCACATCCGTGCTCCGGTGCCGCATCACGAGTACACGACGCGCAAGGTCCTCGTCATGGAGCGCTTCAGCGGCCTCCGCGTCGACAAGTTCGAGGAAATCAAAGCCAAGGGCATCGACGGCGAAGGCAAGCTCGTCGACGGGCTACGCGCATGGTTCCAGTGCGTGGTGTTCTACGGCTTCTTCCACGGCGACGTGCACGCGGGCAACTTGATGCTGCTCGACGACAACACGATCGGCTTCCTCGACTTCGGCATCGTCGGCCGCTTCGATGACAAGGCGCGCTACCTCGTCACCGATTACATGATCGCGTTCGCGTCAGGTAACTATAAACGGCTCGCGGAAATCATCATCGAGATGGCGGGTGCGCCCGACGGTCTCGACATGGAGTCGTTCGTCGCCGACCTCGGCACGACGTACCGTCCGCTGCTCACGCTGTCGTTCGGCGAGGTCAACTACGCCGACTTCTTGCCGGGCATTCAGCGCACGGCGACGCGCCACAAGATGCGCATGCCGAACGAGTTCATTCTGATCACGAAGCAGCTGCTGTACTTCGATCGCTACGCGAAGTCGCTGGCGCCGAAGCTGAACGTGTTCACCGATCCGCGCCTGGTGCTCGGCATGATGAGCGACATCCAGAAGGCGCGCATGGCGCACGAAGCGAAGACGAAGAACGCAACGGCTTAGCCGAAGCGATCGTCGATGTTCGATGGCTTCTTCGAGCGCATCGGCTTCTCGTCGCCGAGGTACTTGAGAAACAGCGTCAGGTACTCGGCGCGCTGCTTGTCGAGTCCGCGAAACGACAGGCCGACCTGAAACGCATCCTCGACGGGCGTGCACCACACGATGCGCACGGGCAGCCGCAACGGCTCCGATTGCGACGCATCGTCGAACTTCAGCGTGAGCTCGATCTCGACATGCGAGCCGATCGGCAGCGCGTTCGCGAGGTCGGCGCACAGGCCACCGCGCGACACGTTCTTCGTGCGGCCGTCCATGACTTGCTTGCCGACGTAGAACTTGATCCCGACGTCGGCGGCGTAGCGTGGATGCTGACGGTCGATACTACCCACTTACCTCAATGGTGGCCGGCATCGACGGGGAGTGGCAAGTTTCCCGTCGAGGAGGGTGGGGGCACGATCGGGTATTGAAGTGCCTTTCGTCCGCTTCTCGGACGCAACGCATCATCGTAGTTCAGCGCGTTTGGCTAGCGCCTGCGAGAACCACCCAGCCGTCAGGGCGTCGAGCTCGGCAGCCTTTTCCTGAGCGTCGAGCTCGGCGCGGATGTCTGCATCGGCCGCTACCCGAGCCGCGACCCAGTCGTAGTAGAGGTGGATCGCCTGGGCGGCGAGGCGACGCCGCTCGCGCCGGCGCGCGACATCGAGCATCGCGATGCGTGGCTCGTCGCGGTCGAACAGGAGCTGGTCGAGGCGCCAGCTCGCACGTACGTCGATGCCGACGCCGTGGCTGATCGTCGGATCGTCGACGTCACGCCAGGCCTGGTTCTGACCGGCGCGCACGCTGACCATCGGCACGAGCGCGGCGAGGCGCGAGCGGCGCCGCCAGCTGGGTGTCGGATCGTCGGCCACGCCACCCGCGCGATACGCCGCCGCGACCACGCTCGCGATCGGCGGCGCGAACGTCGCGATGCGCTCGATCATCGCGTTCGTGATCGGGACGTAGAGGTGGCGCTGCGGGGATGGCCGATCCGGGTCTCCCCCGTACTCGCCGGGAAGCTCGAGCGATGCTCCCGGTGGAGCGTCGTCCTCGTCATCCCGTGGGGCCGCATTGGCGCGCGCGACGAGCACTGCGAGTAGGGCAACGACGGCGACGACGATCAGCGCGAGGTGGCCGCGAGGCTGGTTGCGTGCCCGGGCGACGGATCGTACGGTGCGCACGTGTCGACGACGCTCACCGAGAACGCGCTGCAGGTGCTTCGCGCCCGCTACCTCGCGCGGGAGAACGGCGTCGTCGTGGAGACGCCTGAGCAGCTGTTCCGCCGCGTCGCTCGCCACGTCAGCGCCGTCGAGGGCGCGCTCGGCTACAGCCCCGCCGAGGTCGACAGCGCACGCGCCAAGTTCGAGCGAATGATGGTGGCGCTCGAATTCGTACCGAATTCCCCGACGCTCATGAATGCCGGCCGCCCACTCGGGCAGCTCGCTGCCTGCTTCGTGGTCCCGGTCGACGACTCGACCACCGGCGTATTCGAGGCCGTTCGCTGGGCCGCGGAGATCCAGAAGACCGGCGGTGGCACCGGGTTCTCGTTCTCGCGGCTGCGCCCGGCCGGCGACCTCGTCGCATCGACCGGCGGCAACGCGTCCGGTCCCGTATCGCTGATGCAGGTCTTCGATGTCGCGACCGAGGCGATCAAACAGGGCGGCACCCGGCGCGGCGCCAACATGGGAATGCTGCGCGTCGACCACCCCGACATCCTCGAGTTCATCGCGCTCAAGCTCGATCCGACGCGGATGCGCAACTTCAACCTGTCGGTCGCGGCCACCGACACGTTCATGAAGGCGGTCGCTGCCGGCACGACCTACGACCTCGTAAATCCGCGCACGAAGATCGTCACCGGTCAGCTCGATGCGCGGCGCGTGTTCGATGCGATCGCGAACGCCGCGTGGGCGTGCGGCGACCCCGGGCTCGTGTTCATCGATCGCGTCAACGACCTCCACCCGACGCCCGCGCTCGGCCCGATCGAGGCGACCAACCCATGCGTCACCGGGGAGTCGCTCGTGTGGACCTATGCTCGCGGCCTCGTCCCGATCCGCGACCTCGTCGGCACGCAGCCGCGGGTAGCAACGCTCGACGGTGATGAGGTCGTGTTCCGGACCGCCACCCAGGTCGTGTGCACCGGCTATCGCAAGGTCTATCGCCTGCGCACCGGCAGCGGCCTGAGCCTGCGGCTCACCGCCGACCATCGTGTCGCGACCGACTGCGGCGACGTAGCTGCCGAGCACCTCGAGGTCGGCATGCGCGTCCGCGCCATCGAGAATCATCGAGTCGGTCACGGCCACGGTCGCGCAATCGCTACGGCGGGCAACATGGGTCGCCGACCACTCCGCGCGGACGCGCTCGACGTTCCGCGCGAACGCCTCGGCGAGCTCCTCGGCTGGACCACCGTCGTCGCGCTCGAACCGGACGGTTGCGAGCTCGTCTACGACCTCACCGAGCCGACGACCAGCCACTTCCTCGCGAACGGGATGCTCGTCCACAACTGTGGCGAGCAGCCATTGCTCCCGTTCGAGTCGTGCACGCTCGGCTCGATCGACGTGGGCCGCTTCGTAGCCGGCCGCGACTTCGTTTGGGAGCGCCTCCGGGAGGCCATCCACGATTCCGTCCGCTTCCTCGA
>DASUFX010000554.1:0-5522 GCA_036274355.1 Kofleriaceae bacterium
CGGCAAGAAAGCACAGGACATCGAGGACGAGCGCGAAGAGAGGAAATTCCGGGAGTCGCTCGGCGTCAAACCGTACAAGCGCCCATGAACGCCCGCCGCGACGCCCTCGCCCACCGCTTCGTCGCGTTCACGCACGACGAGACCCAGGCGTGGCCGGCGGACCTCCAGGTCAGCTGGCACGAGCTCGCGTTCTCGACGCTGCCCGAGCTCATCCTCGAGCTCGACGCGCCAGCAGCCTGCCGCTTCGCGCGCTCGTGGCGCGAACGCGTCGAGGCCCAGCTCGCGACGCCGGCGCCCGCGTTCGATGATGCCGAGCTCGCGTGGCTGAACGACATCGCGCGCGGCTACGGTGCGGCCGAGCCGGTCGCAGGCACGAGTCACGATGTCACCCGCCTTGCCGATTTGCTGCGCAGGTTCGGACCGCTCGCGCTCTCACTACCGTGGCGGCACACGCCACCCGCAAAGGCCTGACGTCAAATCCGGTTGCCTGGTTACAACTCGATCCCGACGGCGCAAAGTGTTGCCGTCGGGACGGTTGTGGAGCCTCTTCAGGGAGGGTAGACAGGTAACTCAGTCGTGGCGCAGCGCAGCTCACTCGCCTACCTCCGGCCGTACAAGCGGGGGCTGATTGCCGGCGTCGTGATGCTGATCGCGACGAACCTCTGCTACCTCGGCGTTGCGAAGTATCTGAAGGACGCGGTCGACGCGCTGAAGAACGGCCACCAGAACGCGGTGCCAACCCTCGTGGCCTGGCTGATCGGCTTCGCGATCGCGACCGCGCTCACCCGCATCGTGTCGCGCGTGTGGATCTTCAACATGGCGCGCGCGGCCGAGTACGACCTGCGCAGCGAGCTGTTCGGCCACATCATGACGCTCGCGCCGTCGTACTACCGCGACCACCCGACCGGCGACGTGATGTCGCGGCTCACAAACGACGTCCAGACCGTGCGTGCGATGTGGGGCGCCGGGCTCGTCCACCTCGCAAACGCGGTGACGGCGTTCGCGACCGTGCTGACGTACATGATCGTGCTCGACCCGATGGTCGCGGCGCTCGCGATCATTCCCTACCCGCTCATCTTCTTCGTCGGCCAGGCGCTCTCGAAGCGCGTCTATCGCACGACGCGCGAAGTGCAGGCCGAGCTCGGCTCGCTGTCGGCTCGCATCCAGGAGGACCTCGGCGCGATCCAGGTGATCAAGACGTACACGCTCGAGGACGTGCGCCGCGAAGGGTTCCTCGCAGGCAGCCAGCGGCTGCTCGAGAAGAACATGGACGCGGCAAAGGTCCGCATGCAGCTAGGGCCGACCCTGAACACGCTCGCGCCGATCGCGATCGCGATCTTGATCCTGGTCGGTGGCACCGCGGTGATCAACAAGGACATCAGCGTCGGCGCGTACACGGCCTACGGCATGCTGCTCACGCGCCTCGTGTGGCCGACGCTCACGCTCGGCTTCATGCTCGCGCTCGTCCAGCGCGGCCGCGCATCGTGGACCCGCCTCGTCGAGCTCCAAGACACGAAGACCGAGCTTCCCGATCCGTCCGGCGAGCCGCTGCCGAAGCGCAGCGATCCCGCCACCGTCGAGGTGAAGGGGCTGACGTTCAAGATCGGTGACCGCGCGTTGCTCGAGGATGTCAGCTTCACACTCGCGCCAGGCACGGTTACAGCGATCGTCGGCCGCACCGGCGCCGGCAAGAGCACGCTCGTCGACGCGATGTGCCGCATGAACAACGTGCCGGCAGGGACGATCTTCCTCGATGGCCGCGACATCACGGCGATCCCGCTTGCGTCGTTGCGCGCACAGATCGGCTACGCGCCGCAGGAAGCATTCTTGTTCTCGACGACGATTGCCGATAACGTCGCGATGGGCTACGGCGCCGGCACTGCAATCCCCGCGGCCCGGCGGGTCGAGCTCGAGCGCGTCGGTGCTGCCGCCTCAGCGCCAGATCTATCGAACGAACCGCGGATCACGAATGCCGCGAAAGCCGCCGGGCTCGCTCGCGACCTCGCCGTGATGCCGGAACGCCTCGCGACCGTCGTCGGCGAACGCGGCATCACGCTCTCGGGTGGCCAGCGCCAGCGCGTCGCGCTCGCGCGCGCGTTGGCCGCACAGCCGCGACTGCTGCTGCTCGACGACTCGCTGTCGTCGGTCGACGCCGAGACCGAGCGCGTGATCCTCGCGCACCTGCGCGAGGTGATGGCCGGCCGCACGGCAGTGCTGATCTCGCATCGCGTCGCTGCGATCAAAGACGCCGATCAGATCCTCGTGATCGATCAAGGCAAGCTCGTCGAGCGCGGCACACACGACGAGCTGATCGAGAAGGAAGGCCTCTACAGCGAGCTCTACCGCACCCAACTCGACACCGAGATGGACATCGTGCAGGAGGCCTCGTAATGGCGGTCGCGGCGCCCCCACGCAAGAGCGGCCTCGAAGCCGAGGCGGTGCTCGGCAAGGCGTACGACTTGCGGTTGGTCCGCCGGCTGTCGAAGTACATCAAGGCGCACTTCCATCTGCTCGTCGGCTGGGTCGTGTTCATGTTCGTCACGATCGGGTTCCAGCTCGCGCAGCCGTACCTGATCATGTACACGCTGCAGCACCACATCATGACCGGCAAGGCGAGCGCGCTGCCGTGGGATGCACTGCTGTTCGTCGGCCTCGTCGTCGGCCAGAACGTGTCGTCGTTCATCGAGCAGTGGCTGCTCCAGCTCGCTGGCCAGCGCACGATGCACGATCTCCGCATTGCGATCTTCGATCACGTGCTCGCGCAGCGCGCCGCGTTCTTCGATCGGATTCCGGTCGGCCGGCTGATGACGCGCATGACGAACGACATCGAGAGCCTCAACGAGATGTTCGCGCAAGGCGCGATCACGTTGATCGCCGACGCCGTCAAAGCGGCCGTCATCGTCGTCATCATGCTGACCATCGACGTCGAGCTGTCGCTGATGACGCTCGCGACGCTGCCGCTGTTGTTCGTGCTGGTCGAGTACGCGCGCCGCGCGATGCGCAAATCGTTCCGCCAGATCCGCGTGCGACTCGCGGCGATGAACGCATTCGCGCAAGAGCACCTCTTCGGCATCCGGGTCGTTCACCTGCTGGGCCGCGGCACGATCGCGCAGCAGGAGTACGACGAGATCAACGCGGGCCATCGCGATGCGTATCTGCTGCAGATTCGCGCCGACGCCTCGATGTACGCGCTCGTCGAAGCAATCGCCACGATCGCGATCGGCCTCATCGTGTGGTGGGCGAGTGGCCATCGCATACAGGACGCCGCGACGATCGCCATCGTGGTCGGCTTCATCGAGTACAGCAAGATGTTCTTCGAGCCCATCCGCGACCTGTCCGCGAAGTACGCCGTCATGCAGGGCGCGATGGCGGCGAGCGAGCGCATCTTCCAGCTCCTCGACACCGAGGAGTACGACGGCGGCGTCTCCCCCGCGGGCCGGAGTGAATCCGCCCCGCTCCACTCTGGGGCCAGCTCGACCGGCCGCGACCCGCGTGCGAAGCCCGCGCCGACGACATCGGCCGTCGAGCTCGCCGATGTGCACTTCAGCTACGGCGCCGAGCCGGTGCTGCGCGGCGTCGATTTGCACGTCCCGCGTGGCGCGACCGTCGCGGTTGTCGGAGCGACTGGCTCCGGCAAGTCGACGATCATCAAGCTGCTCACGCGCCTATACGAGCGCGACAAAGGCGCGATCAAGATCGACGGCCTCGACGTGCGCGACATCCCGCTCGACGAGCTGCGCGAGCGGATCACCGTGGTCTCGCAGGATGTCATCCTGTTCGCAGGGTCGCTCGCCGACAACATCGCGCTCGGCAAGGCGTACGACCGCGCCCGCCTCGACGCAGCGGTGAAGCGCGTCGGCCTGGACCGCGCGCTCGTACGCCGCGGCGCCGACGTGACCGCCAAAGTCTCCGAGCGCGGCTCGAATTTCTCTGCTGGCGAGCGCCAGCTGGTCGCGTTCGCACGCGCGTTGCTCCGTGACCCCGAAATCCTCGTGCTCGACGAGGCGACCGCGCATGTCGATCCCGAGGCGGAGGAGCTCATCGAGCGCGGCGTGCAGGAGCTGATGAAAGGCCGCACGACGCTCGTCATCGCGCACCGGCTGTCGACGATCCGCAATGCGGATCTGATCGTCGTCGTCGACAAGGGTCAGGTCGTCGAGCAAGGCACGCATGACGAGCTCGTCGCCAAGGGCGGGCTCTACGCCGCGCTCGAGAAGACGTTTCGCCGCCAGGACTGAGTCAGAGCAGGACGAGCTCGCCGAACAAGAGCCCCGCGACGACGGCGAGCACCGCGCCGATGGGCAGCGGTCCATACCAGTAGCCGGTCCACTGCGAGTACGACCACCGCCACGGAGGCGGTCGCCGCATGACGAGCTCGGCACCAAATGCATCGATCGACTCTCGACTTGCGCGCATGGTGGCGCTCTCGGTCAACCCGCGGCCCGGTTGCGAGCTCTTAGCAGCCCGAACGGGCGGCTACATGTCGTACCCCTCTCGGCTAGGCCACTTGGACGTGGTTTAGGTATCATTCTTTACGAATGTCAGCCGGGATGTACGAACGACTGCGAATCGCGGTCGACGTCATGGCGGACGGCGCGATCGTCGCCGACACGCGCACCGGCGAAGTCACGATCAATCGCGCCGCACGCGAGATGCTCGGCATTGGGGCCGACGAACCGGTCGACACCGCGTACCTCAAGGACGTCGTCGGGTTCTATCCGTTCGACCTCGCGGCCGGCGCTGCTGATGACCAGCCGATTCGCGAAGAGGTTCGCATCGGCGAGCGCGTGCTCCACTCGGTCGTCACCCCGCTACGCGAAGGCGACACGCCGATCGGCGCGATCGTCGTGCTTCGCGATCTCGGCGACACCGCCGATGTCGCGCGCCGCCGCGCCGAATTCGCCCAGGTGATGTCTCACGAGCTGCGTACGCCGCTCACGTCGATCGCCGGTGCGCTCGACATCGTGCTGTCGGGCTACGCGGGCCCGCTCACAGATCGCCAGCTCCGCTACGTCGACATGGCGCGCCAAGCGGCGACGCGGATGAACCAGCTCGTCGACCAGCTGCTCGACCTCGCGCGTGCGCAGGCCGGCTCGATCACCGTGTCGACGGCGCCGGTGCAGCTCGATCGCCTCGCGCGCGAAGTCATCGATCGTTACCGCGCAGCTGCAGCGACGAAGCAGCTCACGATCGTGCTCGGCGCATCGGCCGACGACATCTCGATCCTCGGCGACCCCGAACGCCTCGCGCAGGTGCTCGGAAATCTAATAACGAACGCGATCCGGTTCGCGCCGGCGAACGGCGTGATCGACGTCCAGGTGTTCGGCCCGCCGCTGTCCGAAGACGCGGTCGGCGTCTCCGTCCACAACTCCGGTGATCCGATCGCGCCCGAAGATCACGAGCGCATCTTCGAGCCGTTCTCGGCGTCGAGCCGGCGCGTCGGCGGCACCGCGCTCGGCCTGTCGATCTCGCGCACGATCATCGAGGCGCACGGCGGCCGGATCTGGGTCGAGTCCGGCGCC
>DASUFX010000555.1:0-5252 GCA_036274355.1 Kofleriaceae bacterium
CGGGTGGTCCGGCTGCATCGAGCGCGTTCGTGCGTTTCGGCGGGCTCGTTGGTGGGTTCAGCGCGCTGCCCGGCCGTGGCGTTGGCGGATTGAGATCACCGCTCGGTGCCGGCGGGCTCACCGCGTCGAGCACGTTCGTACGCTTCGGCGGATACGTGCCAGGCGCGAGCGAGCTGGTCGGTGCCGGCGGGCTCGTCGGTGGCTTCAGATCCTTCGTCGGCGCCGGCGGCACGTCCCGTGTCGTGCGCGAGATCGTCGTCGGCGAACCGGCGAGCACGTTGAGCGGAGGCGTCGTGATCGGCTTGTTCGTCGGTGGCAACGTGCCGCCGCGGATCGGAATCGAACCGCTCTGGCCGTGATCTTTCGTCACGCGATAGTCGTCGAGCGACGTGAGCGAGTAGCGAATGCTTTCGGGATCGAGTGCCGCCATGTCGGGCAGCGGCGGCAGCGGCGCCGGCGTCTCTGCGCGCGGGTACTGATTCGGCGACCCGGGTGTGGCTAGTGTCTGTGTCGGATCGACCGCATCGAAGGGGCCCGGTGGCGTCGGCAGCGGGCCACGCGTCACGCGCGACGGTGTCGGCGCGGGCAGATCGTTCGCGAGATCGAAGTCGATATCGAATTCGCCGGTCGATGATTTGCCGTACGCCTCTGCGATGAGGTTCTCGAGCCGCGTCGCCGGTGCGATGACCATCAGGACGTCGCCGCGGATCGCAGCCTGCAACTGCGCGAGCAGCGCCGGCGCGGGGTCGCGCGCACACACGATGATCGCGCCCCTGCTCGACTTGCCGATCGGCAACACGCACGACGCGCGGCCGAGGTCGGGCGGGATCAACCGTGCAAGCTCCGGATCGCGGCCCGCGATGTGTTTCGCGAGTGCACACGCGAAGCCGCGTTGTTCACCGAGTGCGCGCGATGCGTCGTCGAAATCGACGAGCCCCTTCGCGATCAAGAACGATGTCAATCGCTTGTCGGACGGCTTCTCGGCGAGCGCGCGCGCGAGGTCATTCGCGCGCAGCTTGCGCTGCTCGACCAGGAGCTCCCCAATGCGCATCCGGGGATCCATCTTGCCATGACCACATGTGCGACATGCCAGCGAACCGGCTCATTCGACTTCCGCTTCGACGGTAGGACGTGGTGCGCGGGCACCATCGAGCGGCACCGGTTCGGCGAGCGGTTCCTTCGCGGGCGCCTGCGGTAGCTCGGCTTCGACGTCCTCACGCTCGGGAGCGTGCCGGTTCGTCTCGTCCGACTTCTTCCTCGGTGCGGGCTGTTTCGTGGGCTGTTTTGGCATCACGAATCCTCCGAGATCCACAGGTGCACGAGTCGTGACAAGGTACGCACGTGAGCTTGTTCGTTGTCATTGCGGTGACCGCCACCGTGATCGGGCTCGTCGGAGGCATACCGGATCCGCGCAAAGTGAAACGCGAGCTTGCGCGTGCTCGCGTACAGACGATCGATTCGCTCGTCGAAGGTAAGCCTGGCGCTGTACGCGGCACCGTTGCCGTCATCGATCCTGAAACGACGATCTGGGCGCCGCTGACGCAGCACCGCTGTGTCTACGTCCTCGTTGTCTTCGACGAAGTCGGCGTCGGCGGCGACTACCGCGAGCTCGGCCGGATCGAGGGCACCGCGTCGTTCTTGCTGCGCTCGGAGCATGGCACCGCGCGTATCGTTCCGAGTGGAGCCCGCCTCGCGTTGCCGGGCCACTCCGTCGCGCGACCGTTCATGAATCTCGGCCCCATGCTCACCGAGCTCTCGCGTGGTCAGATCGAGCAGCCGAACTATCCGACGTCGTGGTTGCGCGCCACCGAGTACCGGATCGATGAGGGCGAAGAGCTCACGATCCGCGGCTGGGTCACGCGCGAGCCGCTGCCCGAAGCGAGCGACGCAGTGTCGGGCTATCGCGAGCAGCTGCCGACGCGCGCCGTAATCTCGGGCTCGCGGCGCGCGAAGCTGCTGATCGGGTAGCGCGAACGCGCTCGATCGCTACTGCCCGTAAGGATCCTCGGGTTGGGGCATCGGTAGCGCCTTGCGCACGACCGATCGCGTGCGCGGGGGCTGTGGCTTCGTGATGGCGCGTGGTCGTTTCACGCGTGCAGCTTCGCCCCGCTCGAGCTGCGGCCTCACGACTGCGTGCTGCTTCGCGACGATGTGCTGCTTGGCGACGACGGACGGTGCGTGCGGTGCATCGGCGATTGCAATCGGATCGGCCGGCGCGACTTCAAACGCGTGATCCAGGTATGCCGGCGTCAGCTCTTCTGGGGTCGTCGCATCGGGACCGGGAGGCGCGGTTACGTCGCTGATGATCTCGTTGTCGAGCGCGTAGCCCGTGCCGGCGACACCGCTGACGACACCGAGGACGAGCGCCAGCATGTACGCGAGGCGACGGCCCCAGCGCCGCGGCCGTGGGACCTCGTAGTGATCGGAGATCGAAACCGGCAGCAGCGAATCGACAAACCACGAATGCGCTGGCGGCGTCGGCGGGCGGTTCGTGAAGTTGCCGTCGTACGCGGATTGGAATCCTTCGCCGAGCGGCGTCTTCAGGAGCACCGGCTCTGCCACCGCGACGCTGTCGGTCTCGGTGATCTGCGCGAGCACGAGCTCGATCGCCTGCTGCAGCTCGGCCATCGATTGAAAGCGGCGGTCCGGATCCTTCGCGAGGCACAGCGCCATCAGCGCGTCGATGGCCGGCGGTAGCTCGGGGGCAATCGTCGTCGGCGCCGGTGGTTCCTCCTTGAGGTGCGACGCGATGTACTCGCCGCCGCCCTCGCAGTCGAACGGCGGCCGTCCGGTGAGCATGTGAAACAGCACGCAGCCGAGCGAATAGATGTCGGAGCGATGATCGACGTCGCCGGCGCCGCGGCACTGCTCCGGTGACATGTAGACCGGCGTGCCGAGCATCGCGCCGGTCTGCGTCGTCATCGGGTGCTCGGGATCGCCGAGCTTGCAGATGCCGAAGTCGAGGATCTTCGCGCGCTCGCCGCCTTGCACCTCCGAGTCGCGGATCACGAACACGTTGCCGGGTTTGAGATCGCGATGAACGACGTCACGCCGGTGGGCGGCATCGAGCGAGCTCGACAGCTGGCGCGCGAGGCGCAGCGCCTCGACCAGCGGCAGCGTTCCAAGTCGCGTGAGGCGCGCCGCGAGCGACTCGCCTTCGAGGAGCTCCATCACGATGTACGCGGTGCCATCGACGTGGTAGCCGAAGTCAAAGACCTGCACGACGCCGGGATCGGAGATCGCCGAGATCGCACGCGCTTCGTTGAAGAAGCGATCGACGATCTCGCGATGACTCGATAGCGCGGGCAGGAGCGTCTTGATCGCCGCGCGCCGGCCGAGCAACAGATGCTCGCCGAGATAGACGGTGCCCATTCCGCCGGCGCCGAGCGTACGCAGGATCTTGTACTGACCGATGTGCTTCTCGACGTAATGCGCGTTCACGTGCAGAAGGTGTAGCGCGCCGGCGGGAATTGCCTAATGAACATCCGCACTTGAGTCACCATGGCTCGCTGTGCCCGGCTGACCGAGCGCCGTTGTCAATCGCGTACCGGGAGCCGCGTGGATCGTAGCGATCCGCCTCTATCATGCGGGCGATGTCACTCTCGTTGCTCGCGGCCGTCGTGATCGCGGTGCTCGCGATCGGCTATCGCTCGTACGGCCGATTCATCGCGCGCCAGTTCGCGCTCTCATCGACACCCGATACACCGGCACACACGAAGAACGACGGCGTCGATTTCGTGCCGACGCGTCCGTTCTATCTGTTCGGTCAGCACTTCAGCGCGATCGCCGCGGCGGGACCGATCGTCGGGCCGATCCTCGCGTGTCAGCAGTTCGGTTGGTTGCCCGCGCTGCTCTGGATCACGATCGGCGTGATCTTCATCGGCGCCGTCCACGATTTCACGACGCTCGTCGCATCGGTACGCCACGACGCGCGCTCGATCGCTGAAGTCGTCAAGCACACGCTGGGGCCAAAGGCATGGCTCGCGATCCTCGCGTTCATCTGGCTCGCACTCGTCTACGTGATCGTCGCGTTCGTCGACGTCACGGCGAGCACGTTCGTCACCGGCGATGAAGACGCCGTCGGGCTCACGTTCCGCTTCAATCAAGGTGGCGCGGTCGCGCTCGCCGGGACGCTCTACCTGGTGCTCGCAGTCGTGATGGGCCTGTTCGAGCGGTTCGTGAAGCCGCCGCTGTGGCTGTCGACCGTGATCTTCGTGCCGGCGACGTTCGGCATGGTGTGGCTCGGTACGCAGTTCTCCACGCTGATCCTGCTCGACTGGCACACGTGGGTCATCTTGATCATGGCGTACTGCGCGATCGCGTCGATCGTGCCGATGTGGATCTTGTTGCAGCCGCGCGGCTACCTCGGCGGCTTCGTCCTGTACGCAGCGCTGCTCGTCGGCACGCTCGGCATCTTCTTCGGCGGCTTCGAGATCAAGCGGCCCGCGTTCGTCGCGTTCGATGTTGGCGGACCGACCGGCCTGTTGTTCCCGTTCTTGTTCGTCACGATCGCGTGCGGTGCGTGCTCCGGCTTCCACGGGCTCGTCTGCTCGGGCACGACATCGAAGCAGATCGATCGCGAAGCGCACTGCGAGCCCATCGGATACGGCGCGATGTTGCTCGAGGCGTTCGTCGCGGTGATCGCGCTCGCGACCGTGATGATCGTCGCGCCGGACAGCAAGCAGGGCGCAAACGCGATCTACGCGAGCGGCATCGGCGCGTTCATCCACAAGCTACTCGGGCTCGATCCCTACATCGCGACCACGTTCGGTGCGATGGCGCTATCGACGTTCATCTTCGACACGCTCGACTCGGCGACGCGCCTCGGCCGCTACATCCTGCAGGAGCTGTTCGGTCGTACCGATCGCGTGTCCGGTGTCGCCGCGACGCTGCTCACCGTCGGCGTGCCGATGTCATTCCTCCTCGCGGGCAAGCAGGGCAGTTACAAGTTGTTCTGGACGCTGTTCGGCACGTCGAACCAGCTGCTCGCGTCGCTGTCGCTGCTCGCGATCACGGTGTGGCTCAAGAAACTCGGCAAACCGATCTGGTTCACGCTCGCGCCGATGGTGCTCGTGTTCTCGGTGACCGTGGTGTCGTTGACGCTGCAGATCAAGCAGCTCACCCACGCGGCGGTCGGTACCGCGCCGTGGCTCAACGGTCTCGTGTCGCTGATCCTGCTCGGCCTCGCGCTGATTCTCGTCGGCTACGCCGCGCGGGCGTGGCGCGGAATGCCATCGGCAGGCATGCAGGGT
>DASUFX010000556.1:0-6745 GCA_036274355.1 Kofleriaceae bacterium
TCTTCATGAACGCGCGGGTCGCCTGATCGACCTCGGCGCCAGTGACCGGGCGGCGCTTGCGGCTGCGATCCGTGATCAGCACGAGCGCCTGGTCGCGCGCGAGGCTGGCCTGCTCGAACGCCTTCGCGATGTTCTCGGGAACCGCCTTGTCGGCGACCGCGACCCACGTCTGCGCCGCGTAGATACCGTCGGGCTTGTCGAGCTTCGCCGCGATGCCGATCACGATGACGTCGCCGGGGTTGATCTGCGCGGTCTTCGCCGCGGTCGGCACGTAGTACGGGTCGGCGGTGTTGACGCCAGCGGCGACGACGGGCGGCGGTCCGACGAGACCGCGCATCGTCATGTTGTGCATGAGCCGCTGCTGGACGTCGTACTCGCTGACCGGCTGTTTCGCGCGCAGCTGCTTGGCGACGAACGCGAGTGCTTCCTTGCGGAGCTCGACGACGTGATGAACGGCGACGTAGTGCGCCGTGCGGCCAGCATCTCCCCAGATCGCTTTGGTGTACTGGACGAGCGTCTCGCTCGAGCGAACCTGCACGCCCGCGGCGCGGATGTTCTCGACGGTGCCGGCGTCGACGCGCGACACGTTTGGCACAGCGGCCTTCGGCGAGTACTCGATCGCCGCCGACTTCACGCCCTTGAGCATCGCGCGCATCTGCTTGTCGAGATCGCGGTAGCCGACGTAGGTGAGCTTCTTGCCGGCGAGGTGCTCGAAGTTGCGCGCCTCCGACGTGTGCACGAGCACCGTGGGGTCACCCTTCGCCGGGATCAGATAGAACCACGGGCGCTGCGGGCGACCGTCGGGCTTCACGAGCCGCGACGCGATCGGGTTGGAGCCATCGCGATCGTAGAGCAGCCAGGCGTCGAGCCGCTGCACGGCAAGCAGGCCCTGCACGGCTGGCAGATCAGAGAGGCCAACGCGCGTCGGAATCTGCGGCGGCGCGTCTTTGTCGACGGCGGGCGCGGCGTACGGATCGACCGGCTTGCCGGGATCCGTCTTCGCGCCCTTCGGGTCCGCCTTGGCATCCTTCTTCGCGTCCTTCTTTGCATCCTTCTTCGCGTCAGGCGGCGGGACATCGGCCTTCGCGTCCTTCTTGCCGACGTCGCCGTACGGATCCTGCGGCGCAGCATCGGCGTACGGATCGACCGGGCCTTCCTTCGGCGCGTCTGCTTTCGGCGCTTTCTTCTTCGGCGCGGCTTTCTTCGCGGGCGCAGGCGCCGGTGCGGTCGGCACCGCTGGCACCGACGTCACCGGCTGCGCGGGTTGCGCGGCGGCTACACCGACAAACGACAACACGATCGCGATCGCGACGAGGTTCTTCATTTGCGCACCTTTGCCAGCTCGGTGATCAGCTCCGAATGAATAGCACCGTTCGACGCGACTGCTTCCCCGGAGTGGACGTCGAACCGAGCGCCCAGGGTGTTCGTCACGGTCCCGCCTGCCTCGACGACGATTAGCGCGCCTGCGGCCATATCCCACGCTTGCAGATCACGCTCCCAATAGCCATCGAACCAGCCGCGCGCGACCAGGCAAAGATCGAGCGCTGCAGCGCCGAGCCGCCGGCAGGTTGCGGCACGCGAGAAGTGCTCCCATTCGGCGTAATTCTCGGCGGTCGTGGCGATGTACGGGAAGCCGGTTGCCAGCATCGCCTTGTCGAGGGAGGGGCACTCGCTTACGTGAAGCACGGTACCCGCGCCATC
Organism: Kofleriaceae bacterium; assembly: GCA_036274355.1. GTDB lineage: Bacteria > Myxococcota_A > Polyangia > Haliangiales > Haliangiaceae > JABFXX01. The sequence continues at coordinate 1,702 of DASUFX010000556.1, forward strand.
GCGCGCGCCGCCGCCGCGCGTCGCCTCGAACCACCAGTCGAGCAGCGGCGCATAGACGACGCCGACGGTGAGCTCGCCGGCCTGCTCGAGCGCGATCGAGACGCACCACAGCGGCAGGCCGTGCGCGAAGTTTACGGTGCCGTCGATCGGATCGACGATCCAGTGCGTATCGCCGCGCCGCGTGCCGTCCTTCTCCTCGCCCATCACCGCGATGCCGGTCGGCTCGAGGATCGCGCGAATCGTTTCCTCGCTGCGCACGTCCCACTCCGTGACGAGGTCCTTCGCGGTCGACTTGCCGCGGATGTGCTCCGGCCGTGCCGTGCGCAAGAGCTCGCCAGCTGCGCGTGCAGCACGCGAACCGATGGCCAGCAGCTCGCCGAGATCGCTCACAGATCGAGCCGCATCGCGACGAGCCCCGCACCCTTCGGCGCGGTGAACGTCTCGCTGGCGGCGACTTGCTTGGACAGCGTCGAACGATCGACGACGCGGAAGCCGAACTTCGCCGCGAAGAAGTCGCTCGCGGATTCGGTGAGCAGATAGATGCGGCGCACGCCGCGCCAACGCGCCTGGCTGACCGCCATGTCGGCGAGCATCCAGCCGTAGCCGGCGCCGCGACATTCCTCGTCGACGGCAAGCGCGCGCAGCACGGCGTCGTCGCCCATCACGTCGAGCGCGACCGAGCCGACCATGCCTTGCTCGTTCGTGAGCACGTAGAACGACGGGAACTGCTCGTCGCGCGCGGGCTCCTCGGCGAGACCGACGCGGCCGAGCAACGCGCGAACGGCGGCCATGTCGCCAAGGTGCGCGGGCTTGAGCGGATCGCCGATTTCGTCGAGCAGCTTGTCGTGCAGGCCGTCGAAGCTGCCGCTCGACAGCACGCACACGACATCGCCGGGCGCCGCGCTCTCGGCAAGCTGCTTGACGATTGCGCCGACCTCGGGCGTGTAGCTGCCCTTCGTGCCGCTGCGGTGCAGATCGAGCGCGAGCTTCTCGGGATCGAAACGATCCTCGACGGGAATCTTGTTGGGATCGAACAGCCGGCCGACGATCACTTCGTCGGCGTGCGAGAACGCGTCGGCGAACTCGTGCTGGAACGTCTTGCGGCGGCTCGTCGCGGAGCGCGGCTCGTAGACGGCGATCAGCCGACGCTTCGGGAAGCGCCTGCGCAGCGCCTTGAGCGTCTCGCGCACGGCCGTCGGGTGATGCGCGTAATCGTCGAGCACGGTGACGCCGCCGGCGATACCACGCAGCTCCTGGCGACGGCGCACGCCGGCGAAGCTCGAGACACCGCGCTGAATGGCGCTGATCGGCACGCCGCGCGAATGCGCAACCGCGATCGCGGCGACGCAGTTCATCACGTTGTGGCGGCCGACGAGCAACGACTCGAAGTGCTCGTAGCGCTCGCCGTTGTGATAGACGTCGAACGCGACGCGGCCGGACTTCTGGATCTCGAGGTTGCGTGCCCACCACGCGACGTCGGACGCGATGCCGCTCTCGGTGTCGACGTCGAACTCGGCGCCGCTTTCACCGCCGCCGAGCACCGCGTAGCCCTCGACCTTGCACGCGGCGTACTTCGCGACCGCGCGCGCATCTGGCGACTCGGCGCAGACGACGAGCAGGCCGTCCTGCGGAATCAGCGCGATCAGTTTCTTGAACGTGTCGCGCACCGCATCGAACGACGGAAAGATGTCGACGTGATCGAGCTCGACGCTCGTCAGCACGGCGGTGCGCGGGCGGTCGTGCGCGACCTTGGGGCCCTTGTCGAAGAACGCGGTGTCGTACTCGTCGCCTTCGATCACGAACTCGGGACCCTGGCCGAGCCGCCAGCCCTGGCCGAGCGAGACCGGCACGCCGCCGACGAACAGCGACGGATCGCGACCGGCTTCTTGCAGGATGTGCGCGATCAGCGACGTCGTCGTGGTCTTGCCGTGAGTGCCCGAGACGACGATCGAGTGCTTCGCGTCGAGCAGGCGCTCGCCGAGCACCGCGGGGAACGACGTCAGCTTGATGCCGCGCTCCTGAGCCGCGCGAACCTCGATGTGATCCTTGCCGTGCACGTTGCCGACCACCACGAGCTCCGGTCCCCAATCGAGATTCTCGGGCGCGTAGGGCATCATCACCGGGACGCCGAGCGCCTTGAGCTGCTCGCTCATCGGTGGGTAGACGGCCGCGTCGGATCCACGGACGTCGTGACCTGCGGCCGCAAGCAGCCCTGCCACGGCGCCCATTCCCGTGCCGCCGATGCCGATCAGATGCACCTTCACGATTCGGTGACGGACCCTACCGGGGTCGCCTCGTCGGGTAAAGTCCGTTGTGCTCAAAGAATACGCTATGATCTCCTAGGCGAATGGAGGGCCAGCGCCACGAGCGACGCCAGTACTTTCGCGGCAAGGCTCGCCCCGACCGCGTATTACAGGTCCGCTACCGCACGACGCTTCATCCAAGCTGGATCGCGGCGGAGACCCGTAACATCGGTGTAGGCGGCGCATTCATCGCGTCAGCTGACGTACAGCCGGTTGGGACGGCGATGACCCTGGAGCTGTCGTTACCGACGAGCGATCAGGTGTTCACATTGCCCGCCATCGTGCGCTGGGCGCGTGACCAGGAGGGCATGGGCGTGCAGTTTGTCGGCGTCGACGTCGACATCCTGCTCGAGCTCAACGACTACTTCTCGTCGCTGACTACCTGATGACGTCGGTCGACTCGAAGATCTTGTCCGCCGAGGCCGGCACGAAGCCGTGGAACAAATCGCCGCTCGGGGTCGGGTAGCGGCGGGCGAACTCGTAGTAGCAGCTGGGGACGCGCGTGATGTCGCCGGCGAGGTCGACCTCGATCGAGTCAGCACGCGTCGAGGATTGCTCGAGCCGCTGCGCCGGCGTGCCTTTGATGACGCCGCCGGATTCGTTCAGCGTGAAGCCGTGATCGATCAGGAATGCGTTGAGCGACTGCAGATCGGGGAACGTGGTCAGCGCGTTGACGAGCACCGTGAAGTGATTGACGCGGAACCCGAACGCCCCGACCCACGCTGCGTACTCGCTCTCGATGAGCAGCGACTCGTACTCCGCACGCCGCACGCGCCACGGCCGTCCCGCCCACGGGAGGTCCGCGCGCGCTCCGAACCCGGCGGGCAGCTGCGCGACGAGGCCGTCGATGATCTGATAGGCCGCCGCGGATAGCTCGCTGACGCACAGCTCGCTGATGAACACTTTCGGGAGCGCAGGATCCGGATGCTGCCAGTAGCGCGCGACGAGCTTCTTGTCGTCGAAGCGATAGCGGTCCGGCTGCATGCGCCAGCCGAGCGCCTCGAACGGCTTTGCGAGCGCATCGATGCCGATGCCTGGAAGGCCGTACGTCCGCAGCGCGACGTGATCGTTCTGCACGCGTTCGCCACGCGCGGCCAGCAGGCGATGGATACGTTCAGCTTGCGGCGTCGTTGCGACGTAGTCGCGCCACAGCGCGGTCAGCAGCTCCTCGACGGTCACTGGAGCATCAGCGGGAAGTTGATCGACGTCTTCGCCTTCTTGCTGGCCGGGAACGTCGCCTTCTTGACCGCCTCGTCGATGCACTGACCGGTCGGCGTGTTCACGAAGTCGCCCTGCTGGTCGTACTTGAGGACCGACCCGTCACCGGCGACCTGGAGCTTGAGCTTCGCGCTGCCGCTGACGGCGAACTTCTTGAAGCAGTCCTGCGCGGCCTCGGTGACCGGCTTCATCGCTTCGCTGATCAGCTTCGGCGTGAGCTGGTCGAGCTTTGGTTCAGCCGAAGCGGACGCCGCCGCGACGACCGGACCGCACTGCTTCTTGTCCGCTTCTGCCGGACCCGACTGCGGGTTCGCGAGCACGATGCTGCCATCGCATGGCGCGAACACCCGGTAGCCAACGAGGTCGAGGGCAACGACCTGCTTGCCATCGATCGTGGTCAGCGGCTTCGCCGGAACTTTGACGAGCAGCTGCACGCGCGCATTGCTCACCGAGCGCGCGAACGTCTTCGCCGCCGCCTCGTCGGCAACCTGCTTCGCGGAGTCGCCAATCGGCGCGGTCTTGAACTTGCCGCCGGCGAACTTCGGCGACGTCAGGTCCTTGTCGGTGACGACGTAGAACGTCTTGCCGTCGATCTCGACGCCGGCGCACCGGATGCAACCCGACAGCGTCAGCGGCAGCGACTTCTTCTGCGCGCTCCACGCGCCAGCGTCGAACGCATCTTTGTCGGCGTCGATCATCAACGTCGAGCCGGCGAGCTGCGCCGCACGCGTGTTGCGGACCGTGCGGCACTGACGCTGCTGCGTGTCGTCGCCGGCGTCGCACGGCGCGGTGAATGCCCACACGAGGCTCTCGACGCGGCTGATGCGGACGGCGTTCTGTGCCTTCGCTTCGAACGTGTCGTCGGCATGCGCAGGCGCAGGCGAAGCGGCGATGAGGAACGGAACGATGATGAGTGCGCGCATTACTGGAGCTTGTGCGTGAGGTACGCCTTGAGACGGAGCTCGGCGTCGGTGGGGTCATTGATCACGATCGGCACGGTCTTCTCGAGCTCTTCCTTGAGCGCCGTGTAGAGCGACTTGCGCGCCGAGTCTTCGGTGAGCAGCTGCGCGGTCGTGATGCCGCGCACCGGGGTCTCGCCGACCTTCGCGCAGTACGCCTTCAGCTTGTCGTAGAGCGGACCGCCGAGGAACGCGGAGATCTTCTCGGACTGGTTTGCCATGCGCTCGAGCGATGCTTCGACGGCGGTCGGCAGGTCACCGCGCGCATGATCCTGCGTGAGCGCCGCGCACACGCGCAGCACCATCACGTCGTCGATCACGCCGATGCCCTCGTTCCAGTCCGGAATCAAGTCCATCTTGCTAACGAGATACTGCAGGGCACCAGCCGCGAGCTTGCGCGACTTGTCGTCGGCTTTCGTCGACTCGAGCAACGCCTTGAACGCGTCTGTATCCTGGCGAATCGTCTCGGCCCAGCTCTTGAAGACGTCGATATGTCCCACGCAGTCCTCCTGTGGCCCGGACCGTACCTCAATTGTGTAGGATGGATCTATGCGCGGCCTGGCG
>DASUFX010000557.1:0-31020 GCA_036274355.1 Kofleriaceae bacterium
GGTGGCGGCGCGCCGCGCGAGGAACGCGGCGGTCGCGTCGAACAGCGCGAGCCGGCTCGCTGCGCCGGGATGCTGCTCGAGACTGCCGATAGCGGGTGCGCGATCATCGTCGACCTCCAAAGCGCTCAGGATCTGGAGCCACGGCCAGAACGCGGGCGTGTGCCCGATCTCCGCCGTGCGGCCCCATGCCAGGCTGCCGCCACTCGCAGGCACGCGAGCGGCGAGCTCGTCGAGGAGGCGGGTCTTGCCGATGCCGGGCTCGCCGGTGATCAGCGCGACCGTGCGATCGCCAGCCATCGCGCGGCGCCACGCTTCGTCGAGCGTGGTCAGCTCACGGTCGCGGCCGACGAGGTCATGCACCCTCCTCTCTTATCACGTCGCTACTTCTTGGCTTTGATGTCGAACACGCTCGTCGACGCACCCGCGACAAACGTTTCGGCGCGAACCGTGATGTTCTTCTTATCGATGAAGGTCAGCTTGATGACCTCCTTGAACGGCTTGCCTTCCTGCGTGCCGGTGTAGACGAACTCGGCGCTGTTGCCGTCGGGCATCGGCGCCACGTGATCGTGGGTCTCGCCCGCGTTCGTCACGCTGAACCAGTGCGCGGTGTTCGAGTTCGGCTCGTAGCCGAACAGATCGGTCTCCGCGTACTGGGGCACGCCCGGGATGCCCGCAAGATCGAGCGCGCACAGCACGCCGAACTTCGCCGACGTCGCCTTGCAGGTCCACGTCGCGGTGACCTTCGCGGTGTCCTTCCCCATCGCGACCGTGCCGGTCGCCTTCCAGGTGCCGACCAGGCACTGCATCGCTTCGACCTGCTTGGGCAGCGCGTCGGCCGTGGCGGCGGCGGGGATCATGAGGGCGAAAACGGGGATGAGCTTCGTGAGGGTCTTCATTGTCTTGTCTCCTTGCCCTCCTGGCGTTCCATCGCGAGGTACGCCGTTCCTTCGTGAGGAAATTCGACAATCCGCGGGCTTATCCGCCTGCGACAGGCTCTGCGGATCGCCCCGCCGGCAGGTACCCGCCGCCACTCGAGCCGAGCGATCCAGTCCCAGGCGTAGACCTACGGGCAGACGTTCGTGGCGCGCGGCGTGCCTTTGTTCATCGCCGTGCCGTAGTCGGTGTTCGCGGCGCAGAAGCTCGCGAACGTGTCGTTGTCCGTTGTCGTGAGGTTGGTGGGCTCGAGCTGCGCGGACACGCCATCGGCGGTCGCCGTGGCCGGCCAACCGTTTGCCGTCGTGTAGGCCAGCGCGTCGTAGACGGTCGTGCACGTGACCGGCGTGCCCGTGCAGGTCGTCGGGTCGACGACCTGCACGTCGCCATTACCGTTGACCATCGAGAAGCTGAACGTCGCGTCAACGGTGGGGAGGCCACCGTTCGTCGTCGGATCTGCACTGTGTGCGAGCAGCGCGTATGCGCCCGGCGCGAGCGGCTTGCACGCGGCCGAGTTGACGACATTGGGGAGCGCCGAGTCGCCGTTGCGATCGAGGCCGAGGCCATTGAGGTCGAACGCGGTGCTGCCGACGTTCGTGATCTCGAACCACTCCTGCGTCGTTTCCGTCTTCGGGTTCGGCATGATCTCGGAGATCACGAGCGCGTTCGCCGTGGGCTTCACGATCGCGCGCAGCGTGCCGGCGTCGTCGCACATGCCCGGCGGCGGCAGCGCGACGCACTGTCCGTTGGCGGTACCGGGCGTGCCGAAGTCGCCAAGACCGTAGGTCGCGGTCGCGTCACAGAAGTTGGACGTGTTGTCGTTTGATGTCGGGTCGGTGAAATCGGGATCGAGCTGGATCGCCTTGCCGCTGCGCGAGCTCGTCCACGTGATCGCGTCGACGACCGTCGAGCCCGCGAGGATCTGTACGTCGCCTGGCGACGTCACCGTCCCGGCGACCAGCGAGAACGTGAACGTACCGTAGATCGAGGCGGTCGCGATGCCGCCGTTCATCACCGGGTCGGGGTTCTTCGCGAACACGAGCGTGGTGCCGGCCGTCACGTGCATGCAGTCGAACGCGCGGATCACGTTCGGGTTCGCGGTGTCGCCGGCGCGATCGAGCCCGAGGTTGTTGAGATCGACGTCTCGCATCACCTGGACCTCGAACCACTCGCCGACCGTGTCGGAGACCTTCGAGGGGCTCGGCATCACCTCGGTGATCACGAGGTCGCCGGTCTCGGGGCCAACGATGCTGCGAATCGTGCCGCCGTCGTTGCAGATGTTGGCGCCGCAATCGCAGAACGAGCCCGTGCCGCCCGCGTTGCACGCGAGGTAGCCAGCGCACCCTGCGGTCGCCGTGCACACGGTGCCGAGGTTGGGCACTGCGGGACCGCCGCAGACCTCGCACTCGTTGAGGCTCGGCGCGCTGCAGACCGCAGACATCTTGTCGGTCGAGCACACGAGCGAGCCGCTGCACACGCCGTTCGTGCAGTCGCTGCCGAGCCCGCTCACGGGCGGGCCGCCGCATAGGCCGCACTCGTTCTCGGGAAACGCGATGCACGCGACATCACCGTCGCTCGCGCAGCCACGCACGCCGGGACAGCCGCCGATGGTGCAGCTGTCACCGGAATCCTCGGCGTTGTCGAGCTGGCCGTCGCAGTCGTCGTCCTTGCCGTTGCAGGTCTCGACGAACGGCGTGACGTCGCCGACGCACACGCCTGGCCACACGCCGCCGGCGCAGGTCTCGAGGCCCGCCTTGCACGGGCCGACGCCTTCGGTGCCCGGCTGGCCGCGATAGCACGACCGCGTGTCGCCATCGGTGCAGTCGTGGCCGACCGGCGTGCTGCCGCCGCCGCAGGCCGCGACAAACAGTACGACCACGAGCCCCCGCATCACCTCATGGTAACCGGGGTCAGGCACTACTGGTACTGCCTGCGGTGGTAACCGGGCTTAAACGCTGCTTGCACAACGTTCACGACAACAAGCAGTACCAGTAGTGCCTGACCCTAATCCGGTGTGACGTACTGCCCGGCGCCCTCGCGCGCGAGCAGCTCCATCACCTCGGCCGCCTTCTTTGCGCTGGCTTTGCTCCACACGGTCTCGACGCCATAGGCCTTCGCGAGCTCGACATTCATGCGGTGGCCTTCGAGCGCCTTGTCGAGGTGCTCCTTGACGCGCTCGTGAACCTCGACGACGTACGTTTGGCGGGTCGCGGCGTCGATGCGCTTGGGGTACGGCGCCTTGACGTGCGCCTCCCAGAGCTCGACGAAGATCTGCGACATCTGATAGCCGGATGCGGTCGCCCAGTACGCCTGCTTGAAGCCGAGGGCTTCCTTCCAGCGGTCGTAGGCGGCGACCGCGAGCACGCGCTTCTTCTCGAGGTCGGCGACGAGGACGTCGTCGGGGAGGCGGGCCGGTGCCTCGGTGAACTTGCGGTGCGCGAGCTCGCCCCGATAGTAGTGAGCCATCGCGATGTAGTACGGGTCGTCGAGCTTGGTGACCTTCTTCCACTCGCCGACGGCAGAGCCGAGCGCAGCTTCTGCGTCGTCGTAGCGATGCAGCTCGATGAGGACGTAGCCCTTGCGAGCGAACGCCTCGATGCGGTCGGCGTAGGAGAGGTTCGGCCGCGGTAGCACCTCGTCCAACGTGACAAGTGCGTCGCTGAACTTGTCGTGGTCGGTCTGTAGCGCGGCGATGTAGAGGTGGCCGTCGATCGACTCCCGCGCGTTCGGGTACGCCTTCACGAGCTCGCGCAGCGTCGCGATGGTCGTATCGAGATCGCCACGGGCATCGTAGATGGCAGCGATGTTGAATAGCGCGACCGGCGCGTACTGGGAGTCCGGGAACTCGGTGACGAGTCGGCGGTAGATGTTGATCGCGCGTTCGGGCTCGCCACCCTTGGCCGCTTCGGTCGCCTGCTTGAATAAATCGGCGGTTGCAACGTGATCCATCTCGGGCTCGCCGCCCACGCCGCGGCTGTTTGCCGTGATGCGAATGATGTCGAGATCGACAATGCGTGGATCCTTGGCGACCAGATGAGCGTCGGTGGGAATGGTCGGCACCGCGCTTCGGGCATCGGCGAGATCTCGGGCTGGAGCAACCGGTGGGCTTTGCGTCGGCAGCGTCGTCTTCGCCGTGCGTCCGCCGCACGCCGAGACAACGAGCATCGCCACCAACAGGGATCGCATACCCAGTTATGACGTATCAGACGACCGAACGGTTCGACCGGGATACTCAGTTGGTTTCACTTGACTGTTTGGGTGTCACACCGCTTTGCTAAGAGTGCAGTCGAAACATGAAGGTCGCGTTCACCTACAACTTGCGGCTCACCGACGTCCGAGAGACGGAGAAAGAAGCCGAATACGACAGCGCAGATACCGTGAACGCGATCGCTGCCGCCCTCGAAGCGGCGGGGCATGAGGTCGAGAAAGTCGAGGTATCGGGACCGGCGACAAGCCTGCTCGAGCGCCTCGAAGCGATCGATCCGGACATCATCTTCAACACGGCCGAGGGCGACCGCGGCCGCATGCGCGAGGCGTTCTATCCGGCACTATTCGAAGAGCTGGGCATCCCGTTCACCGGGTCGGACGCCTACACCAACGCGCTCACGCTCGATAAGTGGGTGACCAAGCTGATGGTCCAGCGCGCCGGGATCGACACGCCGCGCGGGGTCCTCGTCACGGTCCGCAACTACGAGAGCGTGCTCGAGCGCGGTGCCGGCCTCGCGTTCCCGGTCATCATCAAGCCGAACCACGAGGGCTCGAGCAAGGGCATCTACAACGGTGCGCTCGGCTCGTCGGTAATCAAAGAGCCGAAGGATCTGAACGGCGCGCTCAAGACCGCGCTGCGCGCGTATCCCGACGGCGTGCTCGTCGAGGAGTACATCGACGGCCTCGATGTTGCGGTCGGTTTCATCGATGGCGTCGGCCATGACGACGGCCTGCTCACGCCCGTCGAGATGTCCTACGACGCACCGGGCGAGAACGAGCGCTTCAAGATCTACGACTATCGACTCAAGAACGTCGACCCGACCAAGGTGCAGTACCGCTGCCCGGCGAACCTGCCGCGCGACGTCGCGGCGCGCCTGCGGCAAATCTCGCACGAGGTCGTGCGCACCTGCGGGCTGCGCGACATGGCGCGCCTCGATTTCCGCGTCAACGCGGAGGGCCGCATTTACCTGCTCGAGGTCAACGCGCTGCCGGCGCTTGCCACGTCGTCGTCGCTGTTCGCGGCCACCGCGCAGGTCGGCCTGACGTATCAGGCGACGATCCAGTCGATCCTCAATGCGGCCGCGCTGCGCTCGGGCCTGGCGACGGCGAGCCAGCTCGGCGTCACCAAGCAGCGCAAGGCGCAGCCGATCCGCGTCGGCTTCACCTACAACGTCAAGCGCTCGGCCGACGGCGACGATGAAGCCGAGTGGGATCCACCGGAGACCATCATCGCGATCGCGAACGCGCTCGCGCGCCAGGGTCACATCGTCGTCCACCTCGAAGCGACGCCCGACCTGCCGAGAGTGCTCGCTGAAGCCGACGTCGACCTCATCTTCAACATCGCGGAGGGCGTCGAAGGCCGTAACCGCGAGGCGCAGGTCCCTGCCCTCTGCGAGCTGCTCGGCATTCCGTACACCGGTTCGGATTCGGCCACGCTCGCGATCGCACTCGACAAGGCGCTCGGCAAGAAGGTGCTGCTCCAGCACGACATCCTGACGCCGAAGTTCCAGCTCATGGAATCCGCGCGCGAGCGCATCAGCGCGGACATGAAGTACCCGCTGATCGTGAAGCCCAACGCGGAGGGCTCGTCGAAGGGCATCGGTTCGACGTCGATCGTCGACGACGAGGAAGAGCTGCGCGCGGCGGTCAAGGACTGCGTCGAGCGCTACCGCCAGCCGGCGCTCGTCGAGGAGTACATCGCAGGCCGCGAGTTCACGGTCGGCCTCCTCGGTGACAAGCGCCCGCGGGTGCTGCCGCCGATGGAGATCAAGTTCAAGAAGAACGACCCGCGCCCGGTCTACGACTACACGGTCAAGCAGGACTGGGAAGAGTACGTTTATTACGAGTGCCCGGCGAAGCTCACCGAGGCCGAGCAAAAGGCGATGGAAAAGATCGCGCGCGCGACGTTCTGGGCGCTCGATTGCCGCGACGTTGCCCGCGTCGACATGCGCATGGATGCGGAAGGCCGCATCTACGTGCTCGAGGTCAACCCGCTGCCCGGCCTCACGCCGGACTACTCGGACCTCGTGCTGATCGCCAAGGCGAGCGGCATGGAATACGACCAGCTGATCGCCGAGATCATGCAGGGCGGTCTCCGCCGACTGCGCGAGAAGAAGCGCGAGGAGCGTGAAGAGCGCGAGGCGCGTGAGCGCGAGGCCGCCAAGAACGGCGACAAGGACAAGGCCAAGCGCGTGCCGAAGCTCGACAAGGCCGATAGCCGCGAAGGCAACGGTCGTGCGGAGGCGCGCGAGAACGGTCAACGCGAGGGTAGCGGGAACGGCAACGGGAATGGCAATGGGAACGGCAACGGGAACGGCAACGGCAACGGCAAGAGCGACGGCACCGTGCGCGCGGTGAAGCGCGAGCGTTCGGAGCCAACCGCGGCTGCGGCCAACCGCGAGCGCGATCGGGACAGTGAGCGCAACGAACGCGCGAAGACCGATCCGCCGGACCGCGACCCGTCGGATCTGTCACCGGCCGCCGGCACGTCGACGAACTGATCGTCCGCGCAAGCGAAGACCGCCTCACCGACCGCGACCCGTCGGATCTGTCACCGGCCGCCGGTACGTCGACGAACGGAGGTTGCCGCGCGTACCCCGCGAGCAGCTAGCCCGAGCGAGGTACAACCTCGAGGTGGACATCAGCTCCCTTGATCCGTCGACGAACGGAGGTTGCCGCGCGTCCGCCGCGAGCAGCCAGCCCGAGCGAGGTACAACCTCGAGGTGGACATCAGCTCTCTTGATCCGTCGAGCGACGCCGACCGCGAGCGTTGCGCAGCGCTTCTGGTGGCCGAGTTTCGCGATATCGCACCTGACGCGTGGCCAACCCTCGCGACGGCGCGCGAATCGGTCGACGAGTGCCTCGCGCTTGGTGTCGTGCGCGTCGCGCGCGAGAACCACGACATCGTCGGTTGGATCGGCGGGCATCACACGTACGGCCGCGTCTGGGAGCTGCACCCGCTCGTGGTCGACCGAGCGCACCAGCGACGCGGGATCGGACGCGCGTTGGTGGCGGACCTCGAACGCATCGTAGCGGGGCGCGGCGGACTGACGCTCGAGCTCGGCAGTGACGACGAGGTCGGGCTCACGTCGTTGGCCGGCGTCGACCTCTACCCCAACCCGCTCGATCACCTGATGCGCCTCGAGGACCGAGGCGGTCATGCATTCGTGTTCTACGCGAGGTGCGGATTCGCGGTCACCGGCGTCACGCCGGACGCCAATGCGCTCGGACAACACGACATCCACATGGCAAAGCGCGTCGGCGAGCGCTAGCGGATCGCGATCCATGCCTTCTGTTGTCCGCTGCCGGTACGTCGAGGAACGCACGGACGAATCGCGATGAGCGCCCCAGGCTAACCGCGGCTACGGCGCAGTTGATTGGCGCTCGTGGACTGAGCATCGAAGCCGCAGCCGCGCTGCGCGAGCGTGCGCTTTGACCGACGACGACGAACTGTTTCTACGTGGCATGCGGTAGTCGCCGTCGCCGATCACACGCGACCGCATCGCGACGCGGCGGCACGTTGCGTGCTTTGCGTGCGACCCGGAGGTGATCGATGCCAAGGTTTATCGACATTCACACGGGTATGAAGGGCGTCACGAAGCAGCAGCTATCGATGGAGCATGAAAAGGACATCGAGGCGCAGAAGTCAGAGGGCGTGAGGTTTTTGCATGCGTGGGCGGACCCGCAGTCGGGCAAGGTGTTCTGTCTGTCGGAGGGGCCGAGCAAGGACGCGGTCCTTCGCGTGCATAAGAAAGCGGGACACGCGACCGACGAAATCTACGAGGTGCCCATCGAAGTGGAGTAGTCGCTCGCGTCGTCGATCGATCGTCATCGATCGATTGGTCAATTCGAGTGCTCGCACGTGGTCGGAGTAGTGCGGTCGACCCCGTACGAGGTGAACGCCGCGCATTCGAGAGGATGCGCGGCGTTCTTTTTGTTCGCGCGTTACGGCGTCGCCGGTGCCGGCGCTGGCGCTGGCGCTGCGGGCGGAGCGGACGGCGGTGCCGGCTCGAGGTCGACGCCGAGCGACTTGCACTTCTCGATCAGCTCGGGACGCGAGGCCTTCGCGATCGCGTTGATCCAGCGCTTCGCGAGCGCCGTGTTCTTGGTCTGGCAGGCAGCCAAGGCGCACATCTGGAGCTTCTCCGCGTTGAACACGACCTCTTTCGTGCAGGCCGTGTTCGTCTTCGCGAAGTCATCCGCTGCGAACAGCTCCTCGATGCCCTTGGCGGGTTCGGGCTGCTTCTTCTCGACCGGTTCCTTCTTTTCGGCCGGCTCTTTCTTCTCGGCGGGTTCCTTCTTGTGGACCGGCTCTTTTTTCGCGGCTTGCTCGCCCGGATCCGCCTTCTGGCCAGGGTCCTTCTTCGTGCCCTCGCCCGGATCCTTCTTCTCGCCCGGATCGTTCGCAGCGCCGTCGCCGGGCCCGTTCTGCGCGACCTGCGCAGCCGCGTCAGGCGTTGCGACCACGACGGCTTGCGCATCGACCGGCGCGACGGCGGCGACCGCTGCATCGATCGCGGGTGGCGCTACCTGCGGTGTCGCGTGCGGCGACGGGTTCGTAGGCGGCGCCACAGCGGTCTTGGGCGTCTGCGCATTGGCGGACGTCGGCTTGCTGCCGCCACGCAGCTTCATCACGACGAGGAAGACGGCTGCTACACATGCAAACGCGAGGACCGGTACGATCCAGCCGGAACGCCGTGGCGCCGGCGGTAGCGCGATTTCGGCCGTGCTCGCACGCGCGTGGTGGACGCGCTCGGTGCGCTCCGCCTCGGTCTCGGTGTGCTCGCCCTCGCTCTCGGCGCGGTCTTCGCTGTTGCGAGCGTGCGCTGCGTCGCGAGCCGCCGCTTCACGCGCGAACGCCTCGCGGGTCCGCGCCGCTGCTTCGGCCAGGCGAGCCGCTTCGTTGCGTTTGCGCGTGACGATGTCGTCGTCCTTGTCGGCCGCTTTGTCGTCGGTGAGCTTTGCGGTGGCGGGCGGCGCTTCGCGTGACTGCGCCGGTTGGTCGTCGACAGAGACCTTCGCCTGCGCCAACACGATCAGCCCCGACGTGCCCTTGTTGCCGAGCTCGCCGCTCGCGCTGCGCGATCCGCTGAGCTCTTCGTCGACGACAACCTTGTCGGGCTCGTTGTCCTTCACCGGCTCGGGCACCGATTGCTGCGCCGGCGCTTTCACGAGCGCGACCCTCGCAACCTCGGCAGGTTTGGCCGGCTCGGTCTTCGCGAGCTCGGCCGCCGCGGCGACCGGGTGGTGACCGTTCGTGCCGTTTGGCTTGACGACCGGATCGGCGACGCCTGTGAGACGCACGGCCTCTTCGATCACAGCGATCGGCGCTTGTGCAGTCGTTCGGGTGTGACGATCGGGAGCGCCGAGCGGCGGCAGCGCGGTCGACCGCGTATGGCGATCGTCTGCTGGCGGCGTCGCCGACGCGGCGACCGCACCACTCGTCAGATGACCTTGCTCGGCACCAGGGGCGCCTGCCGCGGCCTGCGCCGCAAGCGGCGGGTTACGCGTCTCTTTCTTGGCACGCGCGCGAGCGAGGATGCGATCGCGAATCTGCTCGAAGTTCTCGTTCGGGTTGTCCATCAGCTCCGGCGGCACGGTCGGTTTGTCCTGGCGACCTGTCGAGCTGCCGGCGCGCGTCGCACGCGCGGTGATGAGCGTTGCTGCGCTGCGAATCGCATCGAGCTGATCGTCGACCGCGGTGTGGCTTGGTGCGGTGACGTCGTCGGGAATCTGTTCGCTCGCCACGAGCAGTGGCTGCACTGCATCGGGCGCGCTCGGATCGACCGTGGGGTCCGACTTCGTGCCGAACCACAGCCGCATCATGCGCGACAGATCCGCGGTCGACAGCAGGATGCTGAGCTTCTGCGCGAGCGCTTCGATCGTCGCGAGTAGCTCGTCGGCGTCCTGGAAGCGGTCGGCAGGATCCTTCGCGAGGAGCTTCAGCACCATCGCGTCGAGCTCGGGCGGTACGTCGTAGCGCTTGGCGGACGGCTTCGGCGGCTCCTCGGTCTCGATCGCGTCCTTGATCTCGTCGTCGCCACCCGTGCGCTGGTAGAGCGGATCGAGTGTGAGCACTTCCCACAGCACGACGCCGAGTGCGAACAGGTCGCTGCGGCGATCGAGCGGCTCGCCCCTGCACTGCTCGGGCGACGCGTACGGCGACACCTTGCCGGGGACACGCTCGCCGGCCTTCGCGATGCCGAAGTCGACGAGCTTGACGATGCCCTCCTGGCTGACCAGCGAGTTGGTCGGCGACACGTCGCCATGCACGATGCCGAGCGGCTGGCCGTCGGTGCCGCGGCGCTCGTGTGCGTGATGGAGGCCGGCCGCCATCGCGGACGCGATGGTCAGCACCGCTCGGACTGGAATCTGGATCTTCTTGCTGCGCGCGTGGTGCATCAGCGACTGCAGCGTCTCGCCGTTGACGAACTCCATCGCGAAGAAGTACGAGCCGCCGAGCTTGCCGACTTCGAACACTTGCGCGACGTTGGGGTGCTGCAGCTGCGACGCGAGCCGGGCCTCGGCCAAGAACGCTTGGACCCGCTCGACGTGGCTCGTCACGGCTCGTTTCAAGCGCTTGAGCACGACGAACCGTTCGACGGCGCCTGCCCCTTTCGCCCGGGCCAGGAAGATTTCGGTCGTCTCGCCTTCGGCGAGCTTTCCGAGCACCTCGTAGCTGTGCGCGTTTGCGGTGGGTTCCGCGTCCGACACGGCCTCGATTGTACCTGACCGGTGGCCACGGCTCACGCCGGGGCGATCCTTGGCTACCCGGTGCTTACCCGCGATTACTTGTCCGGACGTACCCCACGCTACACTGCGGGGTGTGAAGGTCGCGACGCGTATCACTGTTGCAACGGCGGTTGTCGTTGCACTCGCGAGCGCGGCTTACGCGTACTTCGACCTTCGCGCGCGCAAAGCCGAGCGCGTCAGCTCGCTCGCGGGCGAGGCGAAGTCGATGGCAGCGGTGCTGCGGCCCCAGCTCGAACAGCAGGTCTCCGCGTTTCGGTATCCAAGTGACGAGCAGTACAAGCAGTGGCTCAAGACCACCGGCTGGACCATTGACGTCGTGCCCGTGCGCGCCACCACCCCCGCCGACATGTCGCGGCAAGCCGGCTGGCTGCGCGTGATGGTCGATCAACCAAGCAGAACGTTCTCGGAGGTCGTCGGCGATCGGTACTACTACGCGATCTCGCTCGTGCAGCGGGTAGCGCGCGATGCCGACTCGGAACCACAGCCGGTCACGTCCGCCATGCTCGAGCTGTCGAAGTCGACCGACGTGCTGACCGGCGACGATGTCGGCCGGGCGATCACGTTGATCGTGCTGATCGTCGTCGTCACCACGCTGATGGTCGGTGCGCTCGCGAGTCGGTTCGTGTCGCGGCCGATCACGAAGCTACTCACCGGTATCGACGACGTCGCCAAAGGTGACCTCTCGCACGTCATCCTCGCCGAACGCGACGACGAGATCGGTCAGATCGCGACGCGATTCAACGAGATGACGTTCTCGCTGCGCGAGTCGCGCGGTGAGACGCAGCGGCAGAACGAAGCGAAGCTCGCGCTCGAGCAGCGGCTCGGCCAGACCGAGAAGCTCGCGACGATCGGCCAGCTCGCAGCAGAGATCGCGCACGAAGTCGGCACGCCGCTCAACGTCATCGCCGGCCGCGCGCGATCGATGCAGCGCAAGTCCAAAGATCCAGAAGTCGTCGAGAAAAACGCCGAAATCGTCGCCGAGCAGACCGCCCGTATCACGCGCATCATCCAGCGCTTGCTCGACTTCACGCGGCGCAAGGTCGGCGCGACAGGCAAGGCGGAGATCAACCTCAACGAGCTGTCGCTGACCACGATGGAGCTACTCTCCGGTCAGTTCTCGGCGGCAAAGGTGCGCACGCGGCTCGAGCGCGCCGAGGGTCTGCCACGTGTCGCCGGTGACGCGGACCGCCTCCAGCAGGTGATGATCAACCTGATGCTAAATGCCGTGCAGGCGATGCCCGATGGCGGCTCGCTCGCGGTCGAGACGAAAAGTGTGCGCCGCACCCGCCCCGGCCTCGAGGGCAGCGCGGAGCAACCGTTCGTGGCGTTTTCTGTCAAGGACACCGGAATCGGTGTTCCCGAGGAGATTCGCGACAAGATCTTCGACCCGTTCTACACGACGAAGGATGGCCAAGGTGGCACCGGACTTGGCCTGGCGGTCTGCTCCGGAATCGTCAAAGAACACGACGGTTGGATCGACGTCGAGGACAACGACGGTGGTGGCACGATTTTCCGCGTTTACCTTCCCGCCTGATTCGTCGTCGGCTGTGGCAGTATCGAGCGAGCAGTGCAGCGGGTGCATATCGAGTACATGGGTGACAGCGTCGAGCTGCCCCTCGGCGAAACGGTGGTCGGCCGCGACGTCGCATGCGCACTGCGGTTCAACGATCCTTCCGTATCGCGCCGTCACCTGCGTTTCATCCGCCGCTCGAACGAGGTGTTTGTCGAGGACCTCGGCTCGAGCAACGGCACGCTGCTGAACGGACGCGCGGTCGCAGCACCGCTGCGCATCGTCGATGGCGACACGATCAATGCCGGCAGCCGCGTGCTGACCGTGCGAATCAGCGATGGTGATGACGAGCAGCCGTCGACGCTCGTGCTCAAGACGTTCAACGCCGCGAGTGAGATCAAGCAGGCCGCGAGCAGGGCCACGCTGCGGAACTTGCCGACGGTCAAGCCGGCACCGCAAGCCGCGCATCAGCGCTGCCCGCGGTGCGCGGCACCGGTCAGCGAGCTCGACGAAGAGTGCGCGAATTGCCACTACCACTGGGGCAGCTTCAGGCCGATGAGCCGCACCGACGTGCGGCCGAATCCGATCGAGCGCCGCCGCCACGAACGCCAGGTCGTCGAGCTCCACCTCGTCTACACGTCGAGCGAGCTCGAGATCGAAGCGCTGTCGCGCGACCTCTCCGAGAGCGGCGTGTTCGTGTGCTCGCAGGTGCTCGATCCGATCGGCACCGAATGCGAGCTCAAGATCCTCCCCGACGGCTGCCCGCCCATCGACGTGCGCGGGGTTGTCCGGCGCGTCGTCGAGCGCGAGATTGCCGGTGATCCGATCGGCCTCGGCGTCGAGTTCGTCGGCGTTGGCGAGCCGCAGCTGACCTGGATCCGCGCGACGATCGAGAAGCTCGACGCCGGCGTCAGCTAGCGCTACTCCATCATCTCGCCCGGGTAGTAGCGATAGCCGCCGTACCCGTAGCCGCCGTATCCGCCCGATGCGCCGGCAAGCTTGGTCACGATCTGCTCGGTGCGATCGTCGAGGTCGGTGCCGCGCACGCGCAGCTGGCTCGCCGCCGCCGCCTTGAGCTCCTCCGACGAGCCCGGATCGTTGACGATCTGGGTCAGCGTCGTGTCGACCTCGGGACCACCGTTGTACGACGACGAGATCGCCGCACGGGCCACGTTGACGTCGGAGTCGCGCATCAGGTTCGCGAGCTGACGGCTCGCGTTCGCATCGTCCATCTGGGCGAGGCCGCTGATCGCCGCAATGCGCTCGTCCGGCGTGCCACTGCGCGTCGCGTTCAGGACTGCCTGCTGCGCGCGCTCGCCGCCGATCTGGCCGAGCGTCGACAGCGCCATCGAGCGCACCTGCGGGTCTTGGTCGCGCATCAGGTTCATCAGCACGTCGGTCGACCGCTCGTCGGGATTCTGCGACAGCGACGAGATCGCCGCGACGCGCACGCTCGGATCCTTCGACTGGATCGCCTTCTCGATGAGGCGCTTCGCCTCGTTCGTGCCGTTGCTCGCGAGCGCCCACACGACCTGGCTCGCGTTGCCCGCGTCCTTGCCGTTCAGGATCTCTTCGGCGAGCTTGAGGCCTTCGGGCTGGCCGTTCTGCACCAGCTGCTGCATCACCTGCATCTTCACTTGCGGGTTGTTGCGCGCAGCGCCGAGCAGCGCCGCCTTGACGTTCTCGGTCATGCCCATCTGGCCGAGCGCACCGGCCGCGACCGCCTGCAGCTCCTTGTCGCTGCCGGTGAGCGCCGTGATCAGCGCCTGCCGCGAGTCCTCGGTGCCGAGGCGGCCCATCACGCTCGCCGCGTACGACGCTTCGTCGCGGCGGCCCGAGAACAGCGCGTCGGAGAGCAGCTGACCGACCGCGGGATCCGCCGGGTGGCTCTGCGCGAGCATGTCGAGCGCCTGGACGCGGGTCTGGCCGCGCGCCTTGCTCGCGATGTCGAGGAGCGCATCGAACGCCTTCGGCGTGCCGGCGTCGCCGAGGATCCGCATCGCTTCGTACTTCTCGTTGCGCGAGCCCTTCTGCGCGAGCTCGATCGTCATCGTGATCGCCTCGGGGTTGCCTTCCTTCACGAGGCGCGGCAGCACCTGACGGCGCTCGGCACTCGAGCCCTGCTTGACGACGCTGAGCAGCGCCTGCTCCACATCGTCGCCCTGCATCTGCGCCAGCTGCGCGAGCGCGCCGGTCATGCTCGCGCGATCCGACAGCGCCGCGTCGATGAGCAGCTCGCGCGCTTCCTGACCGCCGAGGTTCGCGAGCGCGTTTGCCGCCGAGCTCGCCGCCTGCCGGTCACCAATCTTCAAGATCTCGCCGAGCGTCTGCACGGCCTTGTCGCCGCCGACCTCGCCGATCGCGTTCACCGCCGCCCACCGCGCGTTCATGCCACCGTACAGCGCGGCCTCGCGGAGCACCGGCAAGCCATCCTCGCCGGCGTGGCCGAGTGCCGACAGCGCCGCGCTCACGAGCTGCGGATCGCCCGCCTTCACGATCGTCTTCAGCTTCTCGAGCATCGGCTTGTCGATCGTGTCGATCGACGCGAGCGCCGCCGCAGCGACGCGCGAGTCCGGCGCATCGACGAGCTTGCGCAGCGCGAGCTCCGACGCCTGCGTGCCGACGATGCCGAGCGCGTACACGGCGCTCGACGCGACCGAGTAATCCGGCAGGTTCGCGAGCTCGATCAGGCGTGCCACCGAGTTGTCGGTGCCGAGCGTGCCGAGCGCGGAGACGGCGGCATTCTGCGCGGGATCCCCGTTCTGGCGCGAGAGCTCGAGCAGCACCTTCTCCGCTTGCTCGCTGTGCGTCGCGCCGAGGTTCGAGATCGCCGCGTAGCGTATCGTCGGCCGGTCGTCCTTCACATGAGCGACGAGCACGTCGACGGCCTTCTGCGTACCGATCTGACCGAACGCCGCCAGCATCGCCTCGGGCACGCCGCGGCGCGGATCCTCGAGCAGCGGCGACAGCGTCTCGATCGCGTCGTCGTCGCCGACCATGCCGAGCTTGTCGGCGAGCAGCTGGATGTCGCGCACGCTCTTCGCCGCGAAAATGCGATCGACGAGATCGCGCTGCGACACACCGATGACGTCGGGGCTGACGTGGATCGGCTTGCGCAGCTGGATCGGAAGCGTACCGCGCGGCGTGGAAGCGAGCTTCGCGGGCGCGTTGTGAGCGGCGCTGCCGCGATACGCGTGCACCGTCGCAACGCCAGCGAGCGCGGCGAACAGTGCACAGGTCAGCTTCCAGCGGGTCAGAGTGGTCACAGGGCTGTCTCCTCAGGTCTCGTCAGGTCTCGACGTGTCTGTGTCAAACGAACGCTAGGAGGTAACGATCCATTCCGACGGAGCCGTCAGGTTCCTGTAAGGAACCGCGCGAAAGCACGGCAAAAGCACGAAGGAAGGTCCGCGTGCAACCGGCGTAGCGAAGCGCTGTCGGCGGGGCTGGAATACGCCCCCCAAGAAGGAGCGTTCTGGCCGCTTCCGGTCGCACGAAATCGTGCGCGAGCGTCACGGGTGCATTGCGGGACGCTCCCGAAAGAACCGGGAATGATCACCGAGGCTGCGCGTGGTCGCAAGCGCCCAGCGAGCGGGGACGCACGTTCTTGCGTGAGGATCCCGATGCGGGCACTTCATCGATTGACGCACTCCTCGACGTCTCTAGACTGAACTCATGCTGACGGAAGAGCAGACCAATGAGCTACGAGCCAGGCTCCAGGCGGACCTGACTCGGCTCGCAGATCATGCGCACGCGGGTCTGGAGTTCACGATGGACCGCGACCGCGATCGGGTTGGCCGCGATTCCATGGACGAGTCGACCGAAGAGGAGCTGTATTCGACGCAGCTTCGCCTGCACGACCGGGAGACCTTCCTGCTGAACAAGATCCACGAGGCGATGCGCCGGCTGGACGCCGGGGAGATCGACGAGTGCGAAGAATGCTCGGAACCTATCGGCTTCAAGCGCCTGATGGCCCGCCCAGTTACGACCCTGTGCTTCGAGTGCAAGACCGCCCGCGAGCAGGTCGAAGCCGACGAACGGCCCGAATAGGCGGGAAGTGAACGGCTTGCGCGGGTGATCGGTCTTCGCCTGGGACCGGAAAAGCCCTGCACTTTGCTAGCGTTCGCGTTCCTCTGGTACTATCCCTTCCGTCGGGGATGCGCGACCGTTACACGATCACCGAGCGACTCGACCACGGTGGTATGGCCGAGGTGTTCCGTGGCGTTGCGGAGTCGATGGAGGGCTTCAAGAAGAATGTCGCTATCAAGCGCATCCTTCCGAACCTGACCAAGAACCAGAAGTTCGTGTCGATGTTCCTCGACGAGGCGCGGCTCTCGCTGTTCCTCCAACACGCGAACATCGTGCAGGTCTTCGACATCTCCCGCACGCCCGACAACGCGTACTTCCTCGTGATGGAGTACGTCGATGGGTGCAATCTCAAGTCACTCATCGAGCGGCAGAAGCAGAAGGGCCGCCGGATCGAGATCTCGCACACCATCTACATCATGATGGAGGCGTGCAAGGCGCTGAACTACGCCCACATGCTCGAGCACCCGGAGACGAACGAGCCCCTGGGCATCGTTCACCGTGACATCTCGCCGCCGAACATCCTTCTCTCGAAGAACGGCGAGATCAAGCTCGTGGACTTCGGCCTCGCAAAGGCCAACACGCAGATCGAGTCGACCGACCAGGGCGTCGTCAAAGGCAAGTTCAGCTACCTGTCGCCCGAAGCCGCAAGCGGCCTCGACGTCGACCACCGCGCCGACATCTTCGCGATCGGCATCATTCTCTGGGAGCTGTTCACCGGCCGTCGCCTGTTTTACGGCGACACCGACTACCAGACGGTCGAGCTCGTGCGCCAGGCGCGCGTACCGTCGATTGCGGCGCTCAATCCCGAAATCGAGCCCGAGCTCGAAGCGATCGTGCGCAAGGCACTCGCGAAGGACCAGGCCGATCGCTACCAGAACGCTGCCGACCTCGGCGACGCACTCGCGCAGTACTTGTTCTCGCGCCGCATGAAAGTGACGGCGCGCGACGTCTCCGGCCTCGTGAAGGACACGCAGGTCGAGATGATGCGCAAGCGCTCGACCGAGCCGAAGGAATCGCTGATCGACGCGCTCATCCTCGACGAGATGCAGAAGATGACCTCGCTCGTCGACGGCGAGAAAGACGCCGGCGACAGCGGTTCGGAAGGCTCGATGAGCCTCGATCCGATGAAGTTCGTCGACACGTCGAACTGGGCAAGCGAGATCGCGCACAGCGGCGGTCAGCCCAAGCGCTCCGGCCGTGCGAGTGGCGCCCCCGGCAACAAGCCGCGCGTGACGTCGCCGCCGACGCCGAGCCCGGGCGACATGGAATCGCTCGAAGCGATGCTCGAACCCGAGCGCACCGGCGTTCACGGCAAGGCCGACAAGAAGACGCCGTGGGTGCTCATCATCATCGTGATGCTCGTGCTCGCAGCCGGTGCCGCCGCAGCCGTCGTCATGATGATGACCTAAGGCGCGCAGCCGAAGAGAGCGCCTGATCCGTGCACGACCTCCTCCGAACCAGGGTCTGCGCTCGAATCTCGCGTGACCGATCCTGGGTGCCGGAACATTTGCGTCGCCGAAAGGTGCCGGCAGACAGTGCCGTCCACAGCGGCGCGATCTCATCGCGCCCCAGGTGGCACCGTTTCGAGGGACGCGCAGCCCGCCCCCTGTGCCAGGGTTGTTGTCGCATCGCGTGGGTTGAAGCCCGCGCTTGATGCACCGGGGTAACGAGCACCGAATGTCAGGCACTCAGTACAGCGAGAAGTTCCGGGCCCGCATGGTCGAGAAGATGGCCGGCCCGAATCCGATGAGCGGCGTGCAGCTGGCCGCAGAAACGGGAGTCCCGCAGCCGACGCTGTCGCGCTGGCTCCGGGAAGCCACTACCCTCCGTCGGAAGATGGCGAAGCGGCAGGATGACGAGGAGCAGAAGCTTGTGGCTGCGGACGCGCCGCAGCGTACGGCCGAGGAGAAGTTCTCGTTGGTCTTGGAGGCGGCGGCAGTTCCGGAAGCCGAGCTCGGCGAGTGGCTGCGCCGCAAAGGCGTTCACGCTGCTCAGCTCGAGGAGTGGCGCGCTCAGGCGATGGCCGGGTTGACCGGCACGGAGAAACGCAGCAAGGAGTCGGCGACGGACGCGAAGCACATCCGCCAGCTCGAGCGCGAGCTCGCGCGCAAGGACAAGGCGCTCGCCGAGGCGGCGGCGTTGCTCGTACTCCAAAAAAAAGTCCAGGCCATCTGGGGGGACGCGGACGACGACACCGACGAGAAGAAAGACAAATGATCCGGACGCTCGTCGACGAAGCGGTTGCTGCAGGTGCTCGGCGTGAGGCTGCCTGCAAGGTTGTCGGCCTTCGGGCGCGGACGCTGCAGCGCTGGGAGCACACGTCCGACGACAATCGCCATGGTCCGAAGCACGCACCGGCAAACAAGCTCTCCGACGCTGAGCGACGCAAGGTCGTGATGGTGGCGACGAGCGCGGAGTTTCGCGACCAGTCACCGAAGCAGATCGTCCCGACGCTCGCAGACCGCGGCGAATACTTGGCCTCGGAGTCGACGTTCTATCGCGTGCTGCACGAGAACGGCATGCAGCAACACCGTGGTCGCTCGCGGCCACCGATGCCGCGCCCGCGTGGGCACGCGGCGTACGCACCGTGGCAGCTCGCGGCGTGGGACATCACGTATCTGCGCAGCCACGTTCGGGGGCAGTTTTTCTACCTCTACCTCGTCGAGGATGTGTGGAGTCGCAAGATCCTCGGCTGGGACGTGCACGACGTCGAGTCGACCGACTTCGCCGCGGACCTTGTCGAGCGCATCCGCGCCGAAGCCAACGCCGAAGGCGTCGATCTTCGTGGCTGGGTCCTTCACTCGGACAACGGTGGTCCGATGAAGGGCGCGACGATGCTCGCCACGATGCACAAGCTCGGCATCGTGCCGTCCTTCAGTCGACCGCGCGTCTCCGACGACAACGCGTACGCCGAGGCGCTATTTCGGACGCTGAAGTACTGCCCGGAATATCCGGCGAAGGGTTTCGCGACGGTCGAAGCAGCACGAGCTTGGGTTGCTCGCTTTGTCGCCTGGTACAACGGCGAGCACCTCCACAGCAGCATCGGCTTCGTCACGCCGTCTGCTCGTCACGCCGGCGATGACGTCGCTCTCCTCGCGGCTCGGCGACGCACGTACGACCGAGCGCGCAGGCAGCACCCGACCCGCTGGTCACGGCACGCGCGAGCGTGGGCCCGGCCTGAGATCGTGACGCTGGTCCCCGAGGACCTGATCAGTCTGACCAGATCGGATCAGATCGCCGAAAACCGGCCAGCCGCATTAAGACTCACGCGACAACAACCTTGATTCCTACCGCCCGTCACTCGAGTACGAGTACGTGCACGTGCACGTGACACGAGTACGTGCACGTGCACGTCGGATCGATTACCGCGGCATTCAGGGTGTGCAGCCGAGGTCGAGACCGAGCTTCGCGACTTCGTTGCCGGCGAGCAGGAAGTAACCGAGGCCGTAGTCCTCGGTCGACAGGATCGAGACCGGTTGCGCATCGTCGGGACCGTCGGCGAGGCCGCCACCGAGACCTTGCACGTAGCCGAGCTGGCGATCCGCGCGCACTGCGATCGTGTTTAGGCCAAGCCATGCGCGCTCGACGACCGGCAAGTACGTATCGCGATCGAGCAGGCCGTTATTGATGCCCCAGGCAAACCCGAACGTGAACAGCGATGTGCCACTCGACTCGGGCCCGGGGTGATCTTCGGGATCGAACAGGCTGACGTTCCAGAAGCCGTCGTCGCGCTGAAGTGGCGCGATCGCCGCGGCCATCGTCCGGAAGGTGGCCTCGTAGTCCGGGCGGAACCGGCTGTCCGCGGGGACAAACGGCAGCTCGCGTGCGAACGATGCGAACACCCATCCGTTACCGCGCGACCAGAAGATCTTCTTGTCGTTGGGAGTCTTGTGCTGCGGAAAACGGTGTTCGAGGTCCGTATACCAGAGGCCGGCGTCCGGATCGAACAGCTGGATGACGTCGCGCGCGAACACGAACAGCTGGAACGCGGTCTCGAAGTAGCGCTGGTCGCTCGTGAGCGATCCGATCTGCGCCCACGCCGGGGCTGCGTGGAATAGCGCCCGGGTGTTTTGCCAGGAGTCACGACGCACGTCGCGAATCACCCAATCGAGCGACTTCGCGAGCTCGGCGGTGCGGACCGGGTCGGGAACGATCTCGTAGAGCTCGAAGTAGACCTGCCCCGCCGCCTGATTGTCGGGATTGCGAGTGTCGGTCTCGCCGATCAGCTCCCACTTGTTGATGTCGCCGAAGCGGAACGCGTAGTCGACGTAGATTGGCTCGCCGACGGTCTCGGCGGCCGCGAGGTCCCCCATGAAGTAGTCGGCGTGCTGCCACGACATGCCGCGCACCGGCGCCGGGTGCGTCGCGATGAACGCGTTGTTGAGCTCACGCATCACGACGGCAGGGCACGGCGTGCCGACGCGCAGGTCGGGCGCGATCGCTGTCGGGTCGCAGGCCGTCAACGCCGCCGCACCTGCCAACCAACGACACACCTGCATGGGCAAGTGTGGATCTGAAGCGCCCTAGCGGCGAAGCGCTTTGAGGTCTTTGAGCTCTTCGCCGTTCGGCGCGATTTGCGTAAGCCGATTGATCGCATCGGTGAGCACCTTGCGCTCACCCAGGCGGCTCGCCAGCTTACCGACAAGCAGCCAAGCGCCCGGATAGTCGGGGTTGTACTGGACTGCACGCTGAGCGAACTGGAACGACTTGCGCGGATCCTTCGCGATGTCGGCGGCAAATACGTACGTGTCGACGAGCGACGGGTCCTGATCGATCACGAGATCGAAGAACTGTTGCGCGACCGCGTTGTTCTGCTGGATGTACGCGACGACGCCGAGACCGAAGTCCGCCTGCGCGACTCGGCGCGGTGATGCCTTCTCCGCCTTGAGGCCCGCCTTTGCGTCCTTGTACGCCTGCTCGGCCTCGGCCAGCTTCTCGGCGGCAATCAGTTGCTTGCCCTCGACGATCTTCGCTTCTGGCTTGTTCTTGAGGCGCTCGGGCGCGAGCTTCTTCACCTTGTCGGCGAGCGGCTTCTCGTAGATGCCGACGTCGGCCGCGAGCAGGAACGTCTCGCCGTCGCTACCACAGCCGTCGAGCGCGCGCGTCAGCGCAGACGCAGCGACCGGGAAGTCCGATTTGCGCAGCGCGAGGCGGCCGCGTTCGCGATCGAGCTTCCAGCGTTCGACACCCGACAACTTGTCGGCGCTATCGAGCAGCTGTTGCGCGTCGACGTGGTCGCCGACGAGCATGCGCGCGCGTGCGGTCTCGATCACGAGCTGCGGCGTCGGCCGCTCGCCCGCATCGTGCAGCAGGCTATCGAGCGTCTCGCGGCCGCCGTTCGGATCGCGGTCCTCGATCAACAGCAGCGCATATTCGAGCCGTGCATCCTGGCTGCCGCTCGCGGCCGCTGCCGCATAGGCTGGGCGCGCGCTGCGGTAGTCACCAAGGTCGCGGTAGATCCGCGCGAGCTCGAGTTGCGCGCGTGCGAGATCGAAGCCGGTCGCGGTTTGCACGAGCTTCTCGAGCAGGTCCTTTGCTTTCTCGCGCGCGGCCGGATCGGCGCTGCGGCGCAGCGTGGCGGCATAGACCGTCGTGAGCGCCGGGCTCGACCCCTTCGGGTTGTAGCGCTCGGCAGCGTGCTTGGTTGCCGCATCGACTTCGCCCGTCGAGAGCTCGACCCACGTGCGGCCGATGCTCGCCGGCTCGTGGTTCGGAACCTTCTTGAGCGCCGCATCGAAGTCGGCGGCCGCAGACGCCGGATCACCCGCCGCGAGCTGGGCCTGGCCGCGCACGGCGAGCGCGTCGGGCAGCATCATCACGTCGGCCTGCTTGCTGATGATCTCGACCGCGTCAGCGGCCTTGCCCTGGGCGAGCAGGATACGCGCGAGCGCGATCCGCGAGCGCTTGCTGGCCGGATAGTCCTTGAGCGACTTGTCCGCGGCGTTGCGCGCGATCGAAAGGTCGCCGACGGCGTACAGCGCGTCGGTGAAGTCCTCGGCGAACCGCACGTCGTCGAGATTGATCGCAGCGGCGGTCTTGAGATCGTTGCGCGCAGCCTTCTGGTCGTTGCGCATGTAGTTGATCAGCGCGAGCGCGACATGACCGAACGCGACCTGCGCCGGGGACACGCCATGCTGCTGCTCGGTGAGCGGGCGCTTGCCCTGGGTGACCACGCGATCGAGCTGCGCGCGGACTTCGTTCGCCATCGCGCTGCCGGGGAAGATCCGGCCGCTCGCGGCGAGGATATCGCCACGTGCGATCACCGCGGCCGGATGATCGGCCGTGATCGCGAAGACCTTGTCGAGCGTCGCGAGCGCTTCGTCCCAGCTGTACGCGGCCGCGTAGGCGCGCGCCAGACCGACGCCGTAGAGCGGCCGCATCTCCTTGTCGGTCGCCGCCTTGAGCTGCGTGATCGCGGTCTTCGGATCGCCGGCGAGCAGCGCTGCTTGGCCTGCGACGTAGTGCGCAGCGGCATCATCCGCGGACGCGGAGAGCGCAGCGTCGGCCGCGGCCTTCGCCGCCTTGGCATCGTCCATCGCGAGTGCGAGGTATGCGGTGGCCAGTGTGCCGTCGAGGCCGCCCTGCCCGGCAAGCGCGTCGACGTCTGCCTTCGCGTCGACGATGCCGTCGCCAAACTCGTAGGCGACCAACGCGCGAGTGCGCGCGAGCGCAGCACGATTTCCAAGCGTGGCCGATGCGCCGACGATGTCCGCGAGGCTCTCTCGCGCGTCGCGCCAGCCCTTCCAGGTGTCGTCTTTCGCGAGGTCGGTCGCACGCTGGCGAGCCGCGACGATCTGTTTCGCGAGCCGCATCGCGCGGATCTGAATGCCAGCGAAGACGCCGCCGCCGATCAACACGACGCCGACGACGACCCAGATCGCGACCTGCGCGCGCGACCGGGCCTTGCGCATGCCGGTCTTCGGCCCCGCCTTGCCAGGACCGACGACGCTCATCTGATCGAGCGCCATCGCCGGATTGGGCTCGGGCTGGCCCGACATCAACGCGAGGATGCGAGGATCGAGCTCCGATGGCCGCGCGGTCGGCTCGTTCGCAGCCGCGATCGCGCGTGGATCCAACGCGCGTGGATCCATCGCCGGTCCGACGGTGGCGCTCGCCCACGAGGGCGCTGGCATGCCTTCGGAGAACAGATTCTCTTGGTGCAGCGGCGGTGGTGGTGGCGGCGCGACCGCCATCGTCGGGCGGTTCGCGCTGACCGCGGGCACCGAGAACGGCGATGGCCCCGGTGCGGCTGCCATCGTCGGCAGTGCCGCGGCGATCGGCGGCTGCGGCGCCGGCGGCAGTGGCGCGGCGGGCGGCATCGAGCCAACACCACGCGCGGTCATCGTCATCGGTGGTTGCGCCGACGCAGGCTTCGAGCGTGGCGGCGGCACGGTCTTGCCCTTGGGGCGTTGCGACGCGAATGGCGCCGGCGGTCCGCCGATCACACCGGACGGCATCGCGACGGCGTTGCGCACCTCGCTGCGTGGCCCCGGCACACGCGCGCCCGGCTTGTCGAATGGCGAACGGGTCTCGCCGAGATCCTCGTCGGCGTCATCGTCGAAGTCGAAGCCCTGCTTCGCCGACTTCTTGCCGATCGCGGTGCCCTTCTCGCCATCGCCGGCTTTCGCGGTCGGGCGCGCCGGATTCACGCGCGAGGACACGACCGCGCCGCGCTCGCCACCGATCTTTCCGGGCTTCGCGGCTTTCGGTGGCGCTGCGAGATCATCGAAGTCGATATCGTCTTCGACCTCGACGCCCTCGAGCTCGGGATCCACTTCCACGGTGCCTGTCCGATCGCCCGCGTCGAACACGCCCGGCGGCGGCGTCGGATCTGGCGCCCCGACCGCGCGCTTCTTCGACGAACGGCGCGCGCCACCCGGCGATTGCATCGACGTCGGCCGCGTGTACAAGCCCTCGGGCTCGGGCGCGTCGTCGCCGCTCGAGTGTCCCGGATAATGCTTGGTATCGCCGGCGCCAATGAAGCCGACCGACGGATGCGTCACCGACGGACGGTGCGCCGACCCGTTCTCGGCTTCGCCGAGTAGCTGAAGGACGCGCGGGTCGCCGGGAGCGGCCTGCCTGGCTTTGTGCAGAACCTCGATCGCCGGTGCGACATCACCTTTGCGCAGCAGCGCTTCGGCCTTGAGGATCTGGGACTGGATCGAGCTGTGATCGAGCTCGAGCGCGACGCGCATCTCGGCGAGCACTTCGTCGTAGCGCTTGAGCGCGAGCAGCGCTTGGCCGAGCACGACGCGTCCTTCGACCGTTGTCGGTCGCCCGAGCAATCCAAGGCGGCATACTTTCACTGCCTCTTGGAATTGCCCGGCGGCCACGAGTGCCTGGCCGCGGCTGACGAAGTCGCTCTGCGACACTTACCGTCCCGGGATGTTACGCCATCCCGGGTCCAGTCGGCGAACGACCGGGGCGATGTCGGCGTTATTCTTGGGTCTTGCTCAGAGGTTCCTGTGCCCCTAGACCGACCGGCGAACCGACCGGTTCCTCGAGGCCGGGCATCTCCTGCCCCTTGAACCGTGCTTCATCGACCATCCACCAGGTCTTGCCGTGCTTCTCCCAGGACTGGAGCGACTGGGTCTCGCGCAAGAGGCCCTCCGACTCGCGGTACCACGACATCTTGATCTGCACGGTCGCTTCGCGGTCGCTCTTCGAGTCGATCCTGAGCACGTCGTACTCGGTGATCTTGAGATCGTGCGCGCGATCGTCTGCCTGCTCGATGAACGTCGCGCGCTCCTTCGGCGGCACGTGAACGGCAGCAACCGGGAACCGCTCCCAGCGGACACCGTCGTTGTATTGGCGTACCGAGTCGGCGAGCGTGTCACCCGTCTTCGCCGACGCGCATCCTGCCAGAGCTGCAAGCACCATCACGAACCAGATCGCTCTCATCACTCACCTCCGCCCGGCGCGCGCTTGGTGCGCACGGCCCGGATTGCATCGAGGTCACGTTTACCGAGCTCGCGCGTCGCGACGAGCATGACGATGAACGTCAGGCCAACCACTGCCGCTTCGACGAGCGTCATGAGCTTGCCGTGCAGCGGCAGGAAGCGGCCGACGACGAGCGCCGCTGCGGTCGCAATGCCGATGCGCACGAGGCTGATCATCGGTAGGAACGCGCCGAGTCGGTTGCGCATGATCCAGCCGCCGATGACCGCGCCGACGATCATCGAGCCGCCCGTCACCGCTGCCGCGGCTTCGAGCACGCGACCGCTCTCGACGACCATCGGAATGACGATGAAGTTGCCGGCGGCTGCGATTCCGAGCGTCAGCGCCGCCGTCGAGATCGCGGCTCGCGACATCCCAGCGCCGTTCAAGATCGTGCCCGCGATCGCGAACACCGAGAACGCGACGTTGCCGAGCGCGAGCACTGCGAGTGCGGCGCCGCCCTGCTGCGCGTAGTCGGGCGCGTAGACGAGACCGAGGATGTCGACGGGATTCGCGGCCATCACGACCGCGATCGCCATCGCGAACATCAGCGAGTAGCGCGTGGTCACCTTGATGTAGCGCTGCGTCGTCTCGCGGTCATCCGCGAACGTCGAGTGCGAGACGAGCGGGAACACGACGAACGTCGCCGCGATGATCGCTTGGTACGAGAGTCGCGCTAGGTTTTGGACGGCAGCGTAATAGCCGACCTGCACGTCGGCGAGGATGCTCGGCGTCGCGTGGTAGCCCGAGACCTTCGGTGCCCACGGCACGACTTGATCGACGGCGGCGGCAAGCTCGGCCTTGTGCGTCGCGAAGTATTCCGTGGTGAGCCGCTTGAGCAGCCAGGTATCGACGAACATCAGCGCGTTGAACAGCGCGAGGTAGATCGCGACGCCGATGAAGAAATTGATCATCGGCTTCACCGGGATCGTTTCGCCGTCGTGTGCGGCTTTACCCGGCAACCCGATCCAGGTCATCGCGATCATCAAGATCGCGCCGACCGCGGCGACCCAGCCGCCGACGACGCCGATCACACCGAGACCGGCCATCGCCATACCGATGAGACCGATGCTGCGCATCGTCGCGAACGTGATGTCGAGCCCGGCTTGCTTCTGGAACTGGCGTTGGCCGTTCGCGGTGCCGACAAACACGGCGTAGAACGCATTGCCACCGACGATCAAGCCCGCGAGCATGAGCGGCGCGGTCTTCGACATGTCGAGGAACAGCCACGACACCAGCGGCGCCGCGGCGATGAACAAGATCGCGACGACGAGACCGAGCCGCACGTGCATGCGCAGGCCGGCGAGCTGGACCTTGCGCGCCTTCTCCGGCTCTGCCGCGGCGAACTTACTGACCGCCTGGATCGTGCCGGTGACCAGCACGTTGTTGACCGGCGAGACGAGCGAGTTGATGAAGCTGTAGCTGCCCCACGCGGCGTGGGACAGGATCGCCGGCAGCCTGACCTGGACGACCAGGCCGACGAACATGAAGTAGAACTTCGCGAACGCGATGTAGAGGACGCCGCGTCCCGCGCCCGTTGCTTTCGGCTCGTTGGACATCCGCCGTATCCCCGCGTAACACGCTGGATCGGCAGCAGCAACTTACTTACTTACCGAAGCGCTTATGGCAGGCCGATGTGCGCTCGTGTGCTGCGCGGGAACGGTTAATTGCTGGTGGCGGCAAGGTTACGCACCGGGTACTGCAGCGCTGCATCAATCTGCGGCAGGCCGTATGATGGATGAGATCCGTTTGGGGAACGGGTTCTGTGGAGGTACATGGCCGAGGGTCGAGTGCGCGGGTTCAGCATCGCCACGAAGTGCGCGAACGTCGCTGAGCTGATCGAGAAGTTCCGAGACCGGGTGGACGAGGAATCGATCCTCGTCACCACGGTCGAGTCTCGTGACATCGGAACCGAGTGCGCATTCGCGATCCTGCTCGCCGACAAGAAGGTCGGTCTCGCTGGCACGTGTGTCGTGCGCGACGTCTTCACCGACCCGAACAATCCGTTCAAGCGCCCGGGCATGCGGCTGCAGATCAAGCGACTCGGTCCCGAGAGCCAGAAGGTTTGGACCGAGCTTGTCGCCAAGCGCATCTCGCCGCGCAAGATGACGCAGGCGCTGCCGGTGATCGCGATGCCGTCGATGCCAGGCAAGAAGCCGCGCGTCGCGACGATTCCTCCCGTCGGTGACCGCCCGTCGTCGCCGGCGCTCACTGCGAAGCCACCCGTTATCGCGCCGCCGGTCGCCGCCAGGCCCGTTGTCGCGCCTCCGGTCGCCGCCGCCAAGCCTGTTGTTGTTGCGCCGCCTGTCGTCGCGAAGCCGCCCGAGACTGCGCCGCCCGTCGCTGCGAAGTCTCCGGAGGTGCCACCCGTCGTTGCGAAGCCGCCCGAGGCTGCACCTCCCGTCGTTGCGAAGTCTCCGGAGGCACCGCCCGTCGTCGCTCCCAAACCCGTCATCGTGATGCCGCGCGCGAAAGGTCGCAACACGGGCGAGATGCTCGATGTCGTAGCCGACGCGCCGACGCGTCGTCCGCCGACGCCAACACCGCAGCGTGTGCGTGACGACTCGCAAGAGCCGCTCGCACGTGCTCCACGCGCAACGCCGTTCGACCTCGACAACCTCGCAAAGCACTCGCCGGCGGTATTCGACGCGAAGCAGCCAGACCTCACGACGCCCGACGCGAAGAACCTCGACGAGCAGGAAGCGGAGCGGAAGGCGGAAGCGAAGAAACTCGAAGCGAAGCAGGCAGCGGCGAAGCCGGTCGAGGGCACGCGCACACCGGGCTCGCCGTACGTGCTGCCCGCAAACCCGCTCGCCAACATCGCCGACTCCTCGCTCGAAGGCTACGTCGACGTTCGGCTGACCGAGGCGTTCGGCGGTGACGCGCCGGCGGCATTCCCGCAGGGCACGCTCGACGATCCTCCGGTCGAGCCAGAGCCACCGATGGTGCTCGCGCCGCCGCCGCCGATCGACGAGATCGCTGTCATCCTCGCGCGGCCGCCGGTCGACGAAGTCCCGGTAACGGGCAGCGGGCGCGCGCGACCCGCGTCGGTGACCGCGCCGCTCAAGCCGATGATCACGGCGAAGCCGCCGACGCGTACCCAGGCGCCGACGAAGCGCGACGCTCCGGTCGCCGGCGTACGCGAGCGCCACTCCGAGCCGCTGCCGTTGCCACCGCCACCAGCGCTGCCGCCGATGGCTGCGACGACGCCCCTGCCCTACGCAGCGACGAAGTTACCGAACCTCAACGTTCCCGACGCAAACGATCGCGTGCGCGGGCCGCTCCTCAAGCGCCGCGTGCGCAATCAGCTGCTGCTCGCCGTGCTGCTCGTTCCATTGCTGGGCGCCGGCGCGATGGTCGCGTACATGCAGCTCGCGACGGCGCCGGCAGCGACAGTGACGCCGCTCGCACCCGCCGCAACCCCGCCGCTCGACGAGCCGCTGACCACGAGCGTGCCAGTCGAACCCGCGCCGCCAGCCCCGGCGATCGCCGATCCCGCGCCGACGTTGCCGACGAGGCCGCAGCCGATCCATGCGGTGCTCGTTCGCACAGCGCCGATCGCCGCGCGGGTCACGGTCAATGGTCGCTCGTTCGGCACGACGCCGACCTACGTCAAGATCCCCGCGAACACGCCGGTGGAGCTCGTGATCGCGCGGCCCGGTTTCAAACCAGTGAAGTATCCGTTTACGAGCAAGACCGCCACCGACCGCGTGTTCGTGCGGCTCGAGCGGGCGAGAGGGGGACGATGACGCCAAGCGTACGTGGGTTCGTGGTCGCGACGAAGTGCGAGACCATCGAGGAGCTCGTGGAGAAGTATGCGCCGCGGTCCGACGACCAGTCGATCTTTGTCGGCATCGTCGAAGAGCGCGTGCTCGGTGCCGAGTGCGCATTCGCGATCCTGCTCGCCGACAAGCAGCCGGCATTCGCAGGCATCTGCCAGGTGCTCGAAGTGTTTCGCGACGACAACAACCCCTACCAGCGCCGCGGCATGCGGCTCGGCATCCGCAAGCTCGGCATCACGAGCGAGCGTTTGTTCGCCGACATGGCCGCGATGCGCGCGAACAAGCGGCGGTTCGCACGCGGCAGCACGGCGCCGCCCGAAGCCGATCTCGACGGCGTTCCGATCGTCGTCGATGACGCCGACGACGAGATGAGCGACTCGATTCCGATCGATCTCGAAGACGAGCTCTCGGGACCAGCGCGCGCGCGTAGCTAGTCGGGTAGCGCGAGGTTACGGCGCGGGTAGCTGGCGCCGATGCTCGTTGAACTGCGCGCGAGCCGTGCGTGATAGTGGCCCCATGCAACGCATTCTGCGGGGACTATGGCTACCGATCTGTCTTGCATCTGCCGCGTGCGGCACCGAGACCGACGAGCAGCTGAACGAAACCGAACAGGAAGTGATCGTCGGTTCGCTGGCGGCACGCTTCGACGACACCGTGCGCGGTGGCGGCGTCGTCGCGCAAGGCGCGAGCCTCGCCGGCCGTGAGGACGCCGTCGCGAATACGACCGCGGCGATCACGATCGCAGGTATCCCCGGTGGTTCGACGGTGCAGCGCGCGTTGCTCTACTGGTCGATCAATGGTGGTATCGACACCACCGCGACGATCAACGCGGTGAATGTAAACGGCGTCCAGCTGGGCACCGGTGGCAGTACGTGCTGGGGTACGAACTTCGTGACCTTCCGCGCCGACGTCACGGCACAGGTGACCGGCAACGGCGTCTACACGATCGGCGGACTGCCGTCGTCGACATCCGCAACCGCCGCCGACACGAACGGTGCCGCGCTGGTCGTCGTCTACCAGAACCCGACGTCGGGCAATCGGCGCCGCGTCATGGTTCGCGACGGCTCGATGTCGACCGATGCGACCGGCGACAACGTGACCGATACCTTCACCGGCGTCGCAGCGCCGCTCGCGAGCGCGGGCCGCTTCCACCTGGTCGTCGGCGATGGCCAGTCGTTCCCTGACGGCAATCTGATCTTCAACGGCGTCACGCTCGGCACCGATCAGTTCTCCGGCAGCGACGGCTCGTTGTTCGATACGAGCTCGTACAACGTCAACGTGCCGGCGGCGCTCGTAAACGCCACCTGGTCCGAGCAGACCTCGAGTGACTGCCTCGGCTTCAGCACAGCGGTGCTCGACTGGAACGTCGCGACCTGTGGTGACGCCGTGCGCACCGGTGGCGAGGCTTGCGACCAGGGCGACACGACGAATGGCGATGGCTGTTCGTCGACGTGCGATGTCGAGGCCGGCTGGAGTTGCACCGCGACGAACCCGAGTGTGTGCACACCGAACTGCGGCGACGGCATTCGCGCCGGTGCCGAACAGTGCGATCAGGGCAACACGACGAACGGCGATGGCTGCTCGTCGACGTGCATGATCGAGCCAGGCTATCAGTGCACCGGCAGTCCGAGCGTTTGTACGACGGTCTGCGGCGACGGCATTATCGCAGGCGCCGAGCAATGCGATCAGGGCAACACGACGAACGGCGATGGCTGCTCGTCGACGTGCCAGGCCGAGCCCGGATGGAACTGCGCCGGCTCGCCAAGCGTGTGCACGTCGGTCTGCGGCGATGGCATCGTCGTCGGCGCGGAA
>DASUFX010000558.1:0-13158 GCA_036274355.1 Kofleriaceae bacterium
CGACGTCTGGGCGATGGGCACGATCCTCTACGAGCTGGCGACGCAGAAGGTCGCCTACACGGGCGAGACGCTTGCCGCGACCGTCGTCCACATCACGAGCGGCAAGCCGCCGCCGATCACGACGCTGCGGCCCGACGCGCCACCGGCATTTGTCGAGCTTGTCGATCGCGCGATATCGACCGATCCGGCACGTCGCATCGTCACGATCGAAGAGCTGCGCGCCGGCCTCAAGAATGCGCTCGAGCCACGCCTGCGCGCAGCGACGCCAGTCCAGGGCGTCGGGCCACTCCCCCGCGCGTCGTCACCCGCGATCGTGGCGCGAGCCTCGTCACCGGCGATCTCCGTGCAGGGCGTGACCACGCTGCCGGCGAAGCGCAGCCTTGCCGTGTGGCTGATCGGCACCGCCGCGCTGGCCGCCATTCTCGCGACCGTGCTCGTCTTGGCACTCCACTAGTTCTCGAGCCAGCGGCGCATCAAGCGCGCGAGCACGGTGCCCAGAACGCGAGATCACCGCGTACGTTGAGGCCCGCATGCCCGCGTGGCTCTGCGTGTGCCGTCCCCAGCGTGATGACCACGATGGCGAGTCGTTACAGCATTTTCTCGTCGTATCACGAGGCGCTCGGCGATGGGTGCGTGGCTCGGCACGCTTGATGCCTGCTCGTGCGCGGAAGGAGTGCCATGACAAAGGTCCGTTACCTCCACGTGGTCGTTCTGGCCACAGTCGTGGCGCTGGTACCTGCGCGCGATGCGCTCGGCTGGCGCATGCGGGAGCACCGCGCGATCGGCGCCGAGTCGTACATCGCCGCGTGCAACCGGCTCACGCCGCTGAAAGATCGCGATCCGCAGACAGCGGTTCGTTACGACATCGCGTGTGGAAACCTGAACGTGCAGTCGTTTCTCTACGGCCAGGGCACGTCGGTGGGTGGAGACTTCTTGGCCGATTCGGACGAGTTCCGATCGACGTTTGGTGCTGCGCTCGCGGTAGACCGAGGAAACTACCTTCGCCTCGCGCTCAGAAACAGCACCCATTTTCATCCGATGGTGACGCGCGAGTGGGGCGATCTTCACGAGGTGGCGATCGCAGGTGCGCTTGCGGCATCGCAGAAGCAGGGCGTCGCGCTGGTCGACAGCTTCGAGCAAGTGTTCTACGACTCGGCGTTCGCCGACCACTTCCTGCAGGACTCGTTCGCCGCCGGTCACATGGGATTCAATCGGCCCGCGAGCAGCGCCGGTGCGGCGCACGCTTATCACGATGAATGGAACAAGCGTGGGCGGATGGTCTCGAACCGCCGCGGCGCGGTCTGGAAGACCTTTGGTGACAACTTGCTCGACATCAAGGAGAACGCGGAATCACGGAAGCATGTGATCGCCGCTGCGACCGACTCGGTCTACAGCGTGCTCGCCGCGTTCGTGCTCGGCGAATACGACGGTACGAGCGACCTCGCGGTGTGGAATGAGGTCCCGTTCACGATCGAGGATCCCGAGCTGTTTCCCAGCCTCTTCCGGCTATTCGCCGGAACGCAAAAGCTGACGCGCCCCGAGCTTCTGCCGCTGCTCGCCGTGAAGCGCCCCGCGGTGAAGGATCAAATCCTCGGCATCTGGACGTCGTATAGCTTTCCGTTCGACAGCTGGGGCCACCCGAGCGGTGTGGTCGTGTTCGGCGGGAATCTGATCATTCCGGGGCTCGGCCTGCGAATGGAAGCAGGGGTCGGCTTCGGCTTCGAAGGCAGCTTTACGGAGCCGCGCTTTGCCGTCGATGCCGGGCTCGTCCGAGGCCTCGGGATCACCGTCGATGGGCTCTTCAGTCACGAGCTAGACCTCGGCTCGCTGCTCCTGATCGACGGTGACGTCGACGCGACGTTACGGCTCTCGCTGCGCACGAACCTCGAGGCCGGAGACCAGCTGCTCCGCGTCGACGTCGGACCGTCCTATAACGTCAACGCGGACCAATTCGGGCTCTACGTGGGACTTGGCTACGCGCGCGTCCTGAGCGCTGCCGGCGGCGGATTCTTCTAAGCGAATACGTGCGAACATAGCCGTACCGATGAGATGGCTGGTGCTGGCAGCGCTGTGTGTTGGCTGCAAGGGCAAGAAGCCGCCGCCAAAACACGACGACGCGCGGATCATGCCCGCCGATGCTGCCGTCGCCGATGCGGCGGTCGATGCGGCGCCCGACGCGTGGCAAATGTCGACCACGATCACATCCGATGGTGTCGGGCCGATTACCGCCGACACGAACGACGCGGATGATTTCGAGCGCTTGATGCCGGGGTATTCCGCGAAAAGCGAGCACCACGAGGCGGAGGACTACTCGTACGACGAGATCCTTGTCACCAAGAACAGACTCCAGATCTTGCGCGCGGTCGTGCAGGACAAGAGTCTATTCAAGGTCGAAGTCGATGACGCGACGTTCACGACCGCGTCGGGCGTGAGCGTCGGTACGCCCGTCGCCGAGCTCGCGGCGAAGATCGCCGACATCAAGTGCGTGTACGAGACCTACGATCCCGAGGCGGACGCCGAGCGCGTCGATCGCTCGCTGCGCTGCGGCTCGGAGAAGCTGCCGCGCGTGCTGTTCGAGATCGACTACGAGAAATTCAAAGGACCCGAGGGCACGGTCAGCACGAAGACGATCGGCAAGCGCAAGGTCGTCCAGATCGTGTGGTTGGCGGACAAGGACTGACGAGGCACACTGCGTCGTGGTCTCGATCACCGACCTCGCATTCTCCGACCGGTTCGTCCGCGCGCTGCCGGCAGACATACGCGCCGACAATCGCATCCGCCAGGTGATGCAAGCGTGCTACTCGCGCGTCGAGCCGACGTCGGTGCCAGCGCCCGAGTTGCTCGTGCTCGTGCCCGAGGTCGCGGCGCTGCTCGGTCTCGATCCGACGCCCTCGCGCGAGCTCGTCGATGTGCTCGCGGGTAACCGCGTGCTGCCCGGCATGGCTCCGTATTCCGCGTGCTACGGCGGCCATCAGTTCGGCACCTGGGCAGGCCAGCTCGGCGATGGCCGCGCGATCACCCTCGCGGAAGTCGAGGCGCGCGGCGAGACGTGGGAGATCCAGCTCAAGGGCGCGGGCCCGACGCCGTACTCGCGCATGGCCGACGGACGAGCCGTGCTGCGCTCGTCGCTACGCGAGCTGGTGTGCAGCGAAGCCATGCATCACCTCGGCATTCCGACGACACGCGCGCTATCGCTCGTGCTCACGGGCCAACCGGTCCAGCGCGACATGCTCTACGACGGTCACCCGGCGGACGAGCCCGGGGCGATCACGTGCCGCGTCGCGCGCTCGTTCCTGCGGTTCGGCAGCTACGAGATCCACGCGTCGCGCGATGACAAGGAAACGCTGCGGAAGCTCGTCGACTTCACGCTCGAGCGCTACTACCCGCATCACCGTGGTGACATCCCTGCATTCTTCGACGAGGTCATGCAGCGCACGGCGTGGCTGATCGCCGAGTGGATGCGCGTCGGCTTCGTGCACGGCGTGATGAACACCGACAACATGTCGATCCTCGGGCTCACGATCGATTACGGCCCGTATGGCTGGCTCGAGCCGTTCGACCTCGATTGGACGCCGAACATCACCGACGCGAGCGGTCGTCGCTATCGTTTCGGCAACCAGCCGGCAGTCGCCCACTGGAACCTCGCGCAGCTCGCGCGCGCCCTCGCGCCACTCGTCGACACTCTCGATCCGCTCCGCAAGACGATCGACGCGTTCCCGGATACGTTCTCCGCGCACTATCGTCACACGATGCTGCGCAAGCTCGGCCTCGCCGGGCACCGCGACACCCAGCGCGACGACGACGAGCTATTGACGTCACTCGGCGAGCTGCTCGTCGCGACCAAGCCCGACTACACGCTGTTCTTCCGCTATGTCCAGACCGACGTGGAACGCGCGTTCTATTCGCCGCTCGAGCCGGCGCAGCGCGAGCTCCTCGCTGCGTGGCTCGCGCGCTATCGCGCACGCAATCCGCGCAACGCCGACGCTGTCAATCCGCTATACGTGCCGCGCAACTACCTCGTCCAGGAAGTGATCGACGCGACCGAGCGTGGCGACCGCACCCAGCTGCTCGAGCTTCTCGAGGTGCTGCGCTCGCCATACACCGAACAGCCAGGCCGCGAACATTACGCGGGCAAGCGTCCCGACTGGGCCGCGAGCAAGCCGGGCTGCTCGATGCTGTCGTGCTCTAGCTGAAGTCTTTCGCGAGCTCGCGCCAGAAGTCGTCGCCGGTCAGATAGAACGCCCACATGCGCTCGACCGAGTCGGCGCCACGCCGTTCCTGGAACAGCACGAGGTCGTCGAATTCGCCCTCGTACCAGCCCCACAGAAACCGCGCGCGCATCAGGTCGGCGCGGCGGGCGCGCAGCTCCGCGATCGCGTCGGCGGTCTCGAGCTCGTCGAGGTCCTCGACCATCGCAGCCGCCTCGTCGATCACCTCGCCGAGGTACGCGATGCCTTGCTTCGTCAGCTCGTAGCGAGCCTTCTTGCGATTGATCTCGACGTGGCCCTGCACCGCGAGCGTCTGCAGATACTCGTCGAGCGGGCCGAGCTCGCTCGGCAGCACGACGGGAAGCTCCATGCCGCCGTCTTTGGGCTCGAGATCGAGCTTCTTGAGCAGCCACAGGCCGACGAGCGTCTGCTTCTGCTCGTCGTTGAGCTTCAGGTTCTCCGGCGAGCGTTCAAGTGCAGTGATCACGAGTCCCTCCTCACCCAGCCGTGCTCGCTGGTGAGCTGAATGCGATCGCCGCGGTCGCGGTCGTGGTCGACCCACGACTCGACGTCGCCGTTCGCGTAATAGAGCGTTGCGTCGCTCGGCGGCGCGAGCGTCGCGCGATGTGGATTGCACAGCGCGAGCACGAGCGCGTTCGTGTGCGGCAGCCTTGGCAGCCACTTCGCGAGAAACAACGACGCGAGCACGCTGACGGGTTGCGCGCCGGGCAGCTCGAACTCGAGCTCGACATCATCTGCGATCGGCTCGCTGTCATCGGCCGAGTGAACCGCGACTACCAACGCATCGTCGACACGCCGCTCGTCGAGCCACAGCTCGCGGACCCGCGCCCAGCCGTAGCCGGCGTAATTCGGATCCGGCGCTGCCCGCTCCTCGTCGAGGTGCAATAGCTCGCGCACGTCTCGCTCGCGAAACGGTAGCTCGAGGATCGTCACTATGCCGCCAACCGCTCCGGGCGCACGGTGCGACCACTGCGTGCAAGGCCGAAGCGGCCACCGCCCGAGCGCCCACCACCGGACGGCCGGCCCCACGAACGTCCCGTGCTGCTCGGCTTCGACGCCTTGCCGCCATAGTTGCGGCCGCTCTTCGACGCCTTGAAGCGCTCGGGGTTCTGCGCGCGATACGTCGAGCGTTCGTAGTGCAGATCGGCGAGCCGTTGGTGCGGCGTCACGTACGTCATCGGCACGTAGCGCGGACTGAACATGTTCGAGATCATCGAGCCCATCACCATGCCCGACACGATGCTGAAGAACGGCGAGTGGTAACCGGCGTACGGGCCGTAGCCCGTCGTCTGGTACTGCGCCGTGTTGTCGGCGGTCGGCTCGCGCTTGATCGTGAAGATCTTCTCGCTTTCGTCGACGGTGCCGTTCGCGTTCTTGTCGAAGAAGCCGGTGACAATCTGAGTCTTGTCATCCTGATCCTTCACTGCGATCGAGATGACCTCGTTGCCCTCATAGATCTCGTTCACCCGCTTCTCGAGATCCTCGGGACCGCTCGCGTCGCGATACGCCTGGTTGACCTTGTCCCAGTCGATCTTGACGTTCGTGTTCTCGGTCGTGGCCCAGCGATCAACGCGATCGTGATCGGACTCGCAGCCGACACCAGCGGTGCCGAGTGCGAGGATCAACGCAGACGCGAGGAGCTTGGTCTTTGAAATCATGGGGACAACCTAGTGATGGCGTCCCCGCGATCAAGTGCTCAAAATATTCCCGCCCGATCGGCTAGGGCGCGTTACGCGAGCGCCCTACTGGCAGCTGCGCGTCGCCGGCACACAGTACGAGCCGTAGATCGAGCTCGTCGACGCCGATGCGACTTTCTTGCACTGGTAGCTCGCTGGGCAGCCGCTGTCGGCAGTGCAGGCGGCCACGCAACGGCGGCCACTCGTACCGACGGTCACGCACGCGTTGCCCACGCCGCCGCAGCCCGCGTTCGAGCTGCAGCTCTTGCACAGATTCTCGACGTTCGCGTACGGATGCAGCTTCGGATCGTCGTCGATCCCGTGGATGCCGTACATCGTGTGCGAGTCCTCGTCGGCGCTGTAGAGGTCGAGGTCTTCGAGCGTCTGCGCCATCGTGCGCGGCCGATGACGGCCTTGCGAGTCCAGCTCGAGCAGGCGGCCGAGGAAGTCTTCGACCGGCGAGTACGAGACCGAGAACGACGTCGTCGTGATCACGTCGATGTCCTTGCCCATCTTGTACGGGTTCTTCAGCAGCGTCGGGCCGAGCATGTACGTGTTGCAGCCTTCGGCGAGCACGATCTGATACTTGCCCGTCGCAAGCTCGGCGGTCGCAAGCTCGCTGTCATCGACATCGCCTTCGTCGGTCTTGTCCCAGTTCGCGAGCGCGAATCCGTAGAGCGGTCCCGAGTGGCCGGAGAACACGATCACATCGCTGGACTTGAGCGATGCGAACATGTCGCGCTCGAGCTGCTTGCCACCTGCGTCGGTGTTCGGATCCGTGACCGTGCCCGGCCGCGGATAGAAGAAGCGAACCGCGACCTTGATGGTCTTGCCGTCGGCGTCGAGCGTGCGAGTCAGCGGCCCGCTCGTGCGCGTGTACTTGTCGTACGACGGCACCGGCGACTTGAAGCCCTTGCCGACGAGCCAGCTGTAGAACGCCTTGCTATCGGCGAGGTGTGCCGCCTCTGGGTTGTAGTCATAGCCGAAGTGAACGTCGACGGTCAGCGTGCCGTCCTCGAACAGCCGCCGGTAATCCCACCACCCGTCACTCGACTTCGTGTCTTGCTTGATCGTCAGCGTCAGCGTCTCTTTCTTCGCCGCCGGCACGGTCGCCGGATTCCACGCGTCCCACGGATCTTTGCGGTACCACTCGGAGTCGTGCTCCATCTCGTCGTTCGTCGGCTTGCCGATCTCGATCGAGAATTCGTTGCTCGCGTTCAGCGGTAGCTTGCGCATCAAGTCTTTGCGACCGGCGATCGTCTGCTGGAACTCGAAGTCCCACGTCGTCGCGTTGCGCTGCGTGATGCGAAAATCTTCGTACGCGCCGTTCTTCACCATCGCGGTGAAGCCGC
This sequence comes from Kofleriaceae bacterium, assembly GCA_036274355.1. Taxonomy (GTDB): domain Bacteria; phylum Myxococcota_A; class Polyangia; order Haliangiales; family Haliangiaceae; genus JABFXX01. The sequence goes on from DASUFX010000558.1 coordinate 7,258, forward strand.
CGTAATCCGCGTTCGGATCGGAGTGCATGCCGTCACGTTCTTTGTCGACCAGGTACTGGTTCAAGAACCACGTGATCGCGGTGTGCTCGAAGCCGATCAGCTTGCGCACGCGCGCTTCGGTCGCGCCTTCCTCGGCGACGACGCGGCCGGTGCCGCTGACGATGAACTCGGTCGCTTGCAGCGAGAAGAAGTCGTCGGCCTTGCCATCCTCGACCACGAAGCCGTCCTCGGCATCCTCGGCGAACGGGTCCTCGAACGAGGCACAGCCGGCCAGAGCGATGAGACCGATGGCGAGACCAGTAGCCGCAGCGAACCGCATGCGCAGGGTGGTTTGCACGGCCAGTACCAGCGGCCGTGGCAGTGGATCCCGCCGGTTAGCGAGCGTGGCTCACGTCCCTGGATAGCCGAGCGGCCGGCGGTTGTTACAAACCCGCGCCGCGATTGCACGAAACGCGCATCAGCGGCGCCGGAGCTTGCGGCGGGCAGCGAGGTACTTCTGCGATGCAGCGAAGCGCACGAGATGAGCGGCACGCTCGACGCCGCCGGCGAGATGGATCGCGATGCCGGTGTGACCGCACGCGAGCATGCCGGCGCGATCCGCGGCGCGCTCGCACGCGTCGCGGTACGTCTGCAGGTCGAGTGCGCCTGCTGGTGTCGACGCGAGGCGCTCGGTCATCCGGCGACGCAGTTGCACCGGCAATGCGTGACGCAGACGTTCGGCTTCGCGCGCGACCTCGCGCGTCGGCTCGACGTCGGGTTTGCCGAACGCATGCCAGAGGCCGGCGACGAGGCGCGCGAAGAGGTCGGGCTCGACGCCCGCGACGAACAGGCGATGCGGACGCGATTGCTCGATCACGCGACCGATGCGGAACCGCAGCTCGGCATCGCTGTCGAGCTCGGCATCACCACGCGAGCGTGCGCGCAGCGCGCTGAGGCGCGGACCGATGACGACGACCGGTGGCGACGCGAGCAGGATGCGAAGGTCGGCCGCGGCGCGCGTCGGATCGGCGTAGAGCAGCGTTGGCGGCCCACCGAGCGCCTTCGCGATCTGCGGGAACATCGCGACGACGGCCGCTTCACTCGACGAGGCGACGCGGCGCGCATCGAACAGCGCTTCTTGATCGAGCGCGGTCTTCGCATCGGGGCAGACGAGGTTCGCAGCTTCGCCGAGCAGCAGCATCAGATCGGCGAGTGGCCCTTCGTGCTCGTCATCGACCAGTGCGCGACGTTCGCGATCGTCTAATGCGACGGCGTACGCTTCGTCGGACGCCATTGGCCTCGGCGGATTCTCGTCGAGGAATTGCTCGTCTTCCGCGAGCAGCTCGACACCGAGGGTGCGCGCCAGCTCGTACATCGCACGCCCTTCCTCGAACGAGCCGGCGGCAGCGAGCTCGCGTGCTGATGCAATGACGTCGTTCGGATCCTGTTCCGCTTCGACGAGTGCGAGGCGCGACGTGTTCGCAGACCGCCCCGCAGACGCTGCAAGCTCGATCAAGCCGCGCCGTGCACCAAGCGCGGCATCGGATTCGGGCGCCACGCTGACCGCACGCTGATACGCGTCGAGCGCGTTGCGTTCGTTGTGGCGCGCCTTTTCGGCATCGCCGAGACGTCGCCACAGGTCGGCGCGTCGTGGGTCGCCGTCACCGCGGTTTCCGGAGGCTTCCCATGCGTGCAGTGCACGGCGCAGCCAGTTTGCAGCGCGATCGTTCGACCCGGCCGTGAGCGCGACGCGCGCGGCGCAGCCGACGGCATCGATGTCGTGCGGATAGTTCGACACGAGGTACTCGGCGAGCACTTGTGCGCGGGAATAGTCGCGGCCTGCGGCGTAGGCTTCGGCGGCCTCTTCAGTCAGCTCCTTGCGTGCTCGCTCGTCGCTGCCGAGTGCAGCAAGTCGCTCGCAGGTCTCCGCGCGCGCGATCGTCGCACCGCGGCGGCGCTGTACGGCGACGAGCTTCTTCAGCACCGACGCGCTGTTCATCTGCGCCACTTGCGCCCAGCAGCGCTCAGCCCGATCGAAGTCGCCGAGCACGTCGCGTGCGAGATCGCCGAGCGCGTCGAACAATCGTAGCCGCGCATCCGCATCCTTCGTCGCGTTCGCCTCGCGTTCGAGGCATTCGGCGGCACGCTGGATGTCGCCGGCTTCCGTCGCCAGCTCGGCGAGTGCATGCCACGCGGGCGCGCATTCGGGATCGATGCGCACCGCTGCCTCGTAGTGCTTCGGCGCGTTCTGCGGCTTGAGCGCGCGAGCTTCCGCCTGCGCCGCCTTCACGAGCCCCGCGCCGACCCCCGAACGATGCTTGCGCGCGTCGGGATGCTCGGCGAGTGAGCCGAGGTGGATCGCGGTCTCGCGCCACAGCTTGCGCCCGAAGCAGCTCTCGCCGAGCGCGAGCGTGATCAGCAAGTTCTTGCGATCGAGGTGATGCGCTTCGTGGAGCAGCTGATGCGCCTCGTCGGCGTCGCCGAGCGTGCGCGTGATCACGGCGACGCGATGCACGAGCTTTGCGAGCAGCGCCGGTTCGGTGTCCTCGGGTGCATCCGCGAGCGTATCGCGCAGATGATCGATCGCTGCTGCGGCCCGATTTGTCTTCGTGAGCAGGTCGGCGAGCGCGAGGTTCGCGTCGAGGTGCATCGGGTGGCTGAGCAGGATCTTGCGCAAGCTGCGCTCGGCTGCATGCGAGTCGCCCGCACCTGCTTCCGCGGCCGCGATCTCGACGACGAGTGCGGTCTGCGCGTCTTGCAGCTCTGCGCGTAACGCATCGTCGTCGGGTGACAGCTCGGTCGCACGCTCGAACGTGTGCGCTGCTCGCCGCAGATCACCTGCTGCGCGATAGCGGCGGGCTGCCTCGACGAGCAGGCCGAGCATGTCCGGTCCATCGTCGACGGCAGCCAGTCGCAGCAGCGCCTCGGCGTGCACGCGCGGGTCGGGATCCTGTGCGCCGAACTGCACGAGTTTTTGCAGCGCTGGCACGTACTCGGGCAGTGATTCGAGCAGCTGGTCGAGCACGCGTTGCGCGCTCACGCGGTCGCCGGTCGCGTCGAGAACCTCGACGAGTCGCAAGCGCATCGCGGCGACGTTCGTATCGGTCGCGCCTTCCCGCAACGCTTGCTCGATGCGCTGCGTGAGTACGTCGATCGCCTCGGTCGTACGGCCCTCGCGCGCGAGCACGGTCGCGAGATCGACGAGGCCACTGACATCCTCGGGTGCATGACCGGCAGCACTCGCGACCAGCTCTGCGGCCCGTGCTGCCTCGCCAGCCTGCTCGAGTGCGCGTGCCTGCGAGCGCAACAGCACCGCTTTCTCGACACCGTTCGCGCGGCCGGCGAGCTCGCCACGCACCTCCGCGGCCTCGCGCCAGCGCTTCATCTCGGTCAGTAGCTCGTCGAGTGCGCGCCACGCCTCGATGTCACTCGGTCGTCGGTCGACGACATTGCGATAGACCTCGATCGCCTGCTCGAGCCGGCCGCTCTCGCGATAAAGCCGGCCCGCGGCGCGCAAGGCCGCCCGCGCGCGATCGTCTTTCGCGAGCACAGCAACGCGTTCGAACGACTCGGCTGCTTTGACCGACGCGCCCGCCCGGCGGTACAGCCACGCGAGCCGGTCGTGGTGCTCGGGGTTGTGCGGGTCGAACGCGATCACCGCCTCCATCGCGCCGATCACTTCGAGCGGCTGGTCGAGGTTCTCGTGAACGTCTGCGAGCTCTTCGTAGAACGCGGCCGCGAGCTCCGGTCGCTCGACCGCCGCACGTGCCTCGTCGGCGAGTAGCAGTGCCAGCTCCTCCCAGTTGCCTTGCTCGGCTGCAACGCCGCGCAACCGGCGGCGTGCCTCTGGATCGCGCGGCGCGGCACGCACCATGTTGATCGCACTGCGCAACATGTGGATCGGGTCGATTTCCCGGGTGCCCGTCCAGTCGAGCCGCTGCCAGCGTCGGGTGCGTTCGTCGTCTGGCACGTCCGGAGCAGTGTAAAGCGAACCTCGCCGTCGGTGCAGACACAATCGGATTGATCTGATACGACGAAATAACGTGGTTCGTCGTTGGATGAAGGTGCTCGTGCTGGTCGCCGGTTTTCTGGGCGTCCTCGGCTTTGTCGAGCCCTTCTTCGAGATCGGCGACGTCGAGGTTAGCGCCTACCGCATCGCCAGCCGCGCCGATTCGCTGGTGGTGCGGCTCACTCGCGAGCCGATCTACGCCGACGAGGCCCGGTTCGAGGTCGGCGGCATCACCGTCGAGCCGCGCGCCACGCGGTCGATGATTCCGTACTACTTCGCCTCGGCGATCGTGTTCTTGCTCGTCGGCTTCATCGCGCTCGTGCGTGGCCGCCTCAGCGGCTTCGTCGCGCTGCCCTCGCTGTGCGCCGCGCTGTTTGCGCTCGGCGGCTGGATGCGCGAGTACCGGTTCGATCGCGACCTCGTGCGCGACGGCCATCCGGCGTTGCTAGCAGTCGGCGCGAAGCTGCTCTTGCTCTCCGGCCTGCTCGGCCTGATCGGCTCGGTCGTCGTCCTCGTCAAGCGCGAGGCCGAGGTCCCGAAGCCGCCTCCACCGCCGCCCGAGATTCCCGAGGCACGCGTCGTCACGTAGCGCGCGTTCTATTTCCCATCCGGCGATCGACGTGATGTAGATTCCCGGGAACTATGAAGCTTCGGGGAATTGGCATCGCCACTGGTCTATTCGCCGCTGCGGGATCTGCGAGCGCCGGCGGTTTGTTCGTGCCCGGTTCGGGCGCAGTATCGACGTCGCGCGCGGGCGCTGCGGTCGCGTCGGCCGACGACGGCGAAGCGCTCTCGGTCAACCCCGCGGGCATCGCGAAGACCCAGGGCGTGAAGATCACGTTCTCGGCAACGCTGATCCAGTACTTCATGAGCTTCTCGCGCCGCGGGTCCTATGACCCCGTCACGAATCCCGACGGCACGACGCGGCCATACAACGGCACCGACTACGACACCGTCGAGAACGATCCGAAGCCGCCGCTTGGCATCGGCAAGTGGCAGCCGCTGCCCGTCCTCGTCGCATCGTGGGATCTCGGCGGCCGCGTGCCTGGTCTCGCGATCGCCGGCGGCCTCTACACGCCGAGCGGTTATCCGTTCCGCGACATGTCGCAAGGCTACGACTTCAAGCGCGACGTCTCGACCGACACCATCGCGCCGCCGCCGACGCGCTACGACATCATGACGCAAGAGAGCGCGCTGCTCTTGCCGTCGATCGCCGCGGCGTATCGCATCACGCCCGATCTCGATGTCGGCGCGCGCTTCACCGCCGGTAACTTGAAGACGAAGACGCAAGTCATCGTGTGGGGCACGCCGGCAAACGTCGACGAGGACATTCGCAACGACAGCATCTTCACCGCAGACGTCGCAGACGGCTTCATCCCGACGGGCGGCATCGGCGCGACGTATCGCATCGGCCCGTCGATCGAGATCGGCGCGAACTGGACCGCGCCGGTCGTCATCAAGGCGAAAGGCACCGCGGTCAGCTTCAAGGGACCGTCGACGGATCAATCGAAGGTCATCGGTCCGGTGCCCGACGCGATGGCGAAGTGCGCGAAGGGCGGCACGGCCGAAGAGCAGAAGGCTTGCATCTCGCTGCAGCTGCCGATGACCGCGCAGGTCGGCGGTCGCTACAAGTTCCTCGACAGCGCCGGCAAGGTGATCGGCGACGTCGAGCTCGATCTCGACTGGGAGAACTGGGGCAAGCGCTGCAATTTCGACAGCGCGCACATCGTCGGCTCGACGTGCACGAGCCCCGGCCAGTTCCGCGTCCAGATCGACTCCGGCCTCTACGTCAACGACACGTTCACGCAGGCGCTTCAGACGAACGCGGTGAATCTCGGCCTCCAGGATACCTACGGCGTGCGTCTCGGCGGCAGCTATCGCATTCCACTCGGCGAGAACGAGATCACGGCCCG
>DASUFX010000559.1:0-4965 GCA_036274355.1 Kofleriaceae bacterium
CGGTACCGATGCGTGACGAGCAAGTGCGCCGCTACGCGCGTCACCTGATGCTGCCCGATGTCGGCGGCCTCGGCCAGACGGCGCTGATGGTCGCGTCCGCGAAGCTCGTGATGCGGGAGAGCGAGCCCGATGCCGAGCTCGTCGCGGGTCGCTATCTCGCGGCGGGTGGCGTAGGTGCGCTGGTCGCGCCGACTGCTAGCGACGAGCAACGCGCGGACCTCGCCGCGCATGGCGCCGACACCAAGGTGCTTGGCGACGGCGACGGGCGGGAAGTCGCGCTTGCGCCGCGACCCGCGTGGTGGCCAAGCACCGACGGCGATGCAACGGCGCTCGCGTTCTGGCGCGGCGGGGCCGCAGCGACGCTGTGGATGGCCGACATCGTCAATCGATGACGCCGATGGCGACGATTCCCATCCCGGCGCGCGTGCTCGCCGCGATCTATCAGCACGCGCGCGCGACATTTCCCGACGAGTGCTGTGGCTATTTGGTCGGGCCACGCGACGCCGGTATCGATGCCGCGGTCCAGTGCCGTAACGCCCAGCGCGATGGCGAGCACCCGACGCACCCCGACCGCGACGCGGATACCGGCTTCGTGATTGCCGGCGCCGAGCTGCTCGCGTTCGCGCGCTCGCTCGACGGCGATCGACCAGCGCGGGTCGTCTATCACTCGCACACGAACGGCCGCGCGTACTTCTCCGAGGTCGACCGCCAGGTCGCGGGTGCGCCGCCGCACTACCCGGTGCAACACCTCGTGGTCGGGGTCACCCAAGGCGGGCTCACCGAGGCTGCGCAGTTCGCCTGGTCCGACGAAGCCCGCGAATTCGTCGAGGTAGCCCGGTGGCCAATCGACTTCAGCCAGCCGCTGGTGTAGATGCTACCCTCGTCGCCATGTCGTCGAAGTTAGACGCGCTCAGCGCCACGTTGACCGGCTACGGCCGGGTCGTGGTCGCGTTCTCGGGCGGCGTCGATTCGGCGTTCCTGTTGAAGGTCGCAGTCGATGCGCTCGGCGAGCAGTGCCACGCGGTGACCGCGGTGTCGCCGACGATGGCGCGCTCGGAGATCAAAGCGTCGATCGAGCTCGCAGCAGCCCTCGGACTCGGCGCACGCCACCACGTCATCGAGTCGCACGAGCTCGAAGTACCCGGCTTCGCCGACAACCCGACGCATCGCTGCGCGCTGTGCAAGACCGAGCTGATGGATGTCGCGGTTCCGATCGCGCAGACGCTCGGCGACGCGCCGATCGTGCTTGGCACCAACATCGACGATCTCGGCGACGTGCGCCCGGGGATCGCAGCGGCGCGCGAGCGTGGGGCGAAGATGCCGATGGTCGACGTCGGGCTCAGCAAGGCCGAGATTCGCGAGCTCTCGCGCGAGCTCGCGCTGCCGACGTGGGACAAACCGCAGCTCGCATGCCTGTCGTCGCGGTTTCCGTACGGCACGAAGATCACGCCCGAGCGGCTGCGCCGCGTCGACGAGTTCGAAGACGGTTTGCGCGAGCTCGGCTTCCGTCAGCTGCGCGTGCGCTTTCACGACACGATCGCGCGGCTCGAGATCGATGCAGACGACCTTCCGCGCGTCGTCGCACCCGGCGTGCGCGATCGCATCGTCGCGCTCGGCAAGCGCCTCGGCTTCTCGTACGTCGCACTCGATCTCGGCGGCTTCCGCTCTGGCTCGCTCAACGAGGTGCTTCCCGCGGACACCTTGGTGCAGCTGGGTGGTGCCCGACTGAAGAGGAGCGTGTGAAGCACGCGCTGCTGGCGCCGCTCGCTCTTTTGGCGATGACGGCCCCAGCGGCCGCCGAGGCGCCGTATCAAGCCAAGAAGGATCGCGAGCGAGGCGGCAAGTCGACGAACCACGCCGCACCTCCCGCCATCGGTACAAAGCCGGGCAAGCTCGTCAACCTCTACAACCTATGGACGAAGGACTGGCTCGGCGTCGATCCATCGGACCCACCGAGCATCGGCGAGATCGACATCTTCCTTCGCGACCACTTCACGAACGAAGCGACGAAGATGGAGCCGAAACTGATCACGACCGTGTGTGCGGCCGCCGAGCAGTTCAAGAGCGAGGTCGTCGACGTCGTCTCGGGCTTTCGCCACCCGAAGTACAACCTGATGCTCCGCAAGAAGGGCCATCAGGTCGCGCGCGACAGCCAGCACACACATGGCAACGCGATCGACTTCGTGATTCCTGGGGTCGCACTCGGCAAATTGCACGAATGGGCAAAGGCACAGAAGCTCGGCGGCGTCGGTATCTATCTGACGAGCAAGTTCGTCCACATGGACACCGGTCCGGTCCGGTTCTGGGCGGGCGACTGATAGACTCGTAGCCATGTCGGTGTGGGCATGGCTCGGCATCGGGTTCGGCTCGTTGTTGATGCTCGTCGCGATCTACGACGTGAGCCAGAAGCGTCGCGCGATCATCCGCAACTTTCCAATCATCGGTCACTTCCGCTACTGGCTCGAGACGATCGGTCCCGAGCTGCGGCAGTACATCGTCACCGGTAATGACGAAGAGCGCCCGTTCTCGCGCGATCAGCGGCGCTGGGTCTATGCGTCGTCGAAGAAGGAGAACAACTACTTCGGATTCGGCACCGACAACGACCCCGAACAGTCCGGCTACATCCTCGTCCGCCACAGCGCGTTTCCGAAGCACACGCCGCACGAAGGCGAGCCCGGCTACGATCCGAAGTACTCGATGCCCAGCATCCGCGTGCTCGGCGGTGTCCGCGGACGCAAACACGCGTTCCGGCCGACCTCGATCATCAACACGAGCGCGATGAGCTACGGCTCGCTGTCGAGTAATGCCGTCGCCGCGATCAACCAAGGCGTCGCGCTGTGCGACGCGCTGCAGAACACCGGCGAAGGCGGCATCTCCGACTACCACCGCAAGGGCGGTAACATCATCTGGCAGATCGGCACCGGCTACTTCGGCTGTCGCGACGCGCAAGGCAAGTTCTCGCTCGAGCGTGCGAAGGAGAGCATCGCGAGCGCGAACGTGAAAGCGATCGAGCTCAAGCTCTCGCAAGGTGCGAAGCCGGGCCTCGGCGGCGTGCTGCCGGCCGCGAAGATCACACCCGAAATCTCGCGCATCCGCGGCGTCCCGCTCGGCCACGACTGCATCTCCCCGGCGAGCCACTCTTCGTTCTCCGACGTGTCGAGCATGCTCGACTTCATCGAGAAGCTCGCCGACGAGACCGGGTTGCCGGTCGGCATCAAGTCTGCGGTTGGCGAGATGAGCTTCTGGCGCGAGCTCGCCACGCAGATGGTCAAGACCAAGCGCGGTCCCGACTTCATCACGATCGATGGCGGCGAAGGCGGCACCGGCGCAGCACCGCTCGTGTTCAGCGATCACGTCGCGCTGCCGTTCAAGCTCGGCTTCACCGAGGTCTACCGGACGTTCGCCGAGGCCGGCGCGAATCATCACACCGTGTTCATCGGCTCGGGCAAGCTCGGCTTCCCCGAGTCGGCGCTGCTCGCGCTCGCCCTCGGCTGCGACATGGTCAACGTCGCGCGCGAGGCGATGCTGGCAATCGGCTGCATCCAGGCGCAGCGCTGCCACACCGGCCACTGCCCCACCGGCGTCGCGACGCAGAACAAGTGGCTGATGCGCGGTCTCGATCCAACGCTCAAGGCGGCGCGCCTCGCGAACTACATCGTCACGCTGCGCAAGGAGCTGCAGAGCCTTGCCGCGGCGTGCGGCGTCGCGCACCCGGCGCTGGTGCCGCTCGATCAGATCGATATCGTCATCAGCAGCACCGAGACAAAATCCGCGCGCCTGGTCTACGGCTACCAGGACGGCTGGGGATTGCCGCCGGTCCACGAGGCCGAGCAGCTACGCAGCGTTCACGCGGCCTGATTCCGCGGCGACGCACACGATCTCGACGACCTCGCCGGGCTCCGCATACGGCACGAGATCGCCGCTCTGTACGATGCCGTTGACGTACGCCCGCCCCGACGGCTTCGCCACGATCGCAACGATCGTCGCGATCGAGAAGCTCGGCTACGGCTTCGGCTCGGTCGGTCACATGCTCTACATGATGCAGCAGGTGGCACCCGGCCCCTACCGCACCGCGCACTACGCGTTCGCGACCGGCATCATGGCGCTGTCGCTGATGTTGACCGGCATGGTCAGCGGGCAGCTCCAGGAGTGCCTCGGCTACCAGCACTTCTTCGTGTTCGTGCTGTTCGCGTCGATCCCGTCGGTGTTATTCGCCGCGTTCGCGCCGTTTCATGGTGAGGAGGACGTGCGGCTCCAGATCGCCGCCGCGCACTGATCACAGCGAATGGGCGTGGCGTACGCCACGAGGGTGGGAATCGTGTAACGTCCAAGGCATGGCTGGCCCCGACGTTCTGGTCTGGCTCGACATGGAAATGACGGGGCTCGACCCCGATCGCGAGCGCATCATCGAGGTCGCAACGATCCTCACCGATGGTCAGCTCAACGAGATCGCGACGGGCCCCGAGCTCGTGATCCATCAGTCCGACGAGATCCTCGCGGCGATGGACGACTGGAACAAGTCGCATCACGGCGCCTCGGGTCTGACCGAGCGCGTGCGCACGTCGACGGTCACCGACGCGCAGGCCGAGCAACAGACGATCGAGTTCATCAACGCACACGTGCCGGCAAAAGACCGGCCCGTGCTCGCCGGCAATTCGATCCATCAGGATCGCCGCTTCATCCGCCGCTACATGCCCGCGCTCGAGAAGCGTCTGCACTACCGGATGGTCGACGTGTCGACGATCAAGGAGCTCGCGCGGCGCTGGTACCCGCAGCTGATCGCGAAGCAGAAGGCCAAGAAGGAAACCCACCGCGCGCTCGACGACATTCGCGAGTCGATCGACGAGCTGCGCTTTTACAAGCAGCACGTGTTCATCGCACCGCCAACGCCCCCAGCGCAGGGCTCGAACAGCTGACCGCGGTGAGGGCTGCGCGACGCCACCGGACGCGACGTGCGTGGCAACT
>DASUFX010000560.1:0-18110 GCA_036274355.1 Kofleriaceae bacterium
GTGCCCGACGGCATCACCGCCGGACGAGTGGGAGCTGTACTGCCGCGATCCGTACCAGGACTATCAGGCGTGCGACCAACCGCCGGACGATCCGGTCGACCCGATGGATCCTGCCGACCCGAGCGACGACGGTTACTTCGGCGGTGGCTGCAACGCGAACGGCGGCGCGAGCAGTTTGCTACTCGTCGCCGCCGTCTTCGGACTCCGTCGCCGTCGCGGTCGCCGCGCTATTTCTCGACGTTGATCTTGACCGGCGCCGTCCACGCCTTGTCTTCGGCGGTGTAGTAGAGGTACGCGCTCGTCGCGGGTGCCTCGTACGTGCCCGGTGTCGCGGCCAGCAGATCGAGATCGATGTCTTTCTTCGCCGACGGCGCGAGCGCACGCCAGTAGAGGATCACTTCACGCGGGCGCGTCTCGTAGAAGTCGATCGCGCCCTTGTCGCGCAGCTCTTTCAGCTGCCACGTCTGGAACGTGAGACCACCCGGGATACCGACGCGCGCGAGCGTCATCGGCAGGCCATCCTTCGTCGTGTTCTCGACGCGGGCGCGCAGCTTCACGCCTTCACCGAGCTTGATGTGATCCTTCGCGAGCTGCGTCGTCACGGTCACCTTCGCCGCGTTCGACGACTGCGGGCGCGCCGCGCGGTAGTCGACCGCGATCGAGTACGGCAGTGCCGCCTGACCGACGAGCTTGACCTCGATCGTGTTCTTGCCCGGTTTCAGCTTGCTCGCGAAGTCCTTCCACACGAGCGCGTCCTTGCGGCCCTTCTCGAACGCGATCGTGCCCGCCTCGACACCGTTGACGATCAGCGTCGCACTGCCGCTCGCCTGCATCTGCTTCGAATACTCGGAGTAGGCGTTCAGCGCCTTGAGGCCGAGGATCGTCGCCTGCGTGTTGCTCCACTGACCGTAGCCGCTGCGCTTCGTGTTCAGCCAATCGACGGCGCGGCGGATCTGGTTCTCGAGCTCGGCGTTCGGCGACGCCTTGATCATCGCGAGCGTCGCGAGCGAAGTCGTCTCGATATCGAGCGACTCACCGCCCGACATCGTGATCGATTCCTTCGCGCCGTCGAAGCTGCCGTCCTTGCCCTGCATCGCGACGAGCTTCTGCACGTACGACTTCGCTTCCGGCATCTGCGCGAGTAGCGCGGTGTTCGTCGCGAGCGCGAGCAGATACGGATCCTTCGTGCCGTCGGCGAGCGACTTCTGCGCCGCGAGCTCCTTGTCGAGGCCCTTCGTGCGCTTCGCTTCACCGAGCGCCCACATGATGTACGCGTTCGTCGTCGCCTCGCTGGCGCGGCCGAACGAGTCGAGCGCCGTCGACGAGCGGAGGAAGCCGCCCTTACCGTCGCGGCGGCTCATCAGCCAGTCCGCGGTGCGCTCGACCATCGCGTGGTCAACGTCGTAGACCTTCGCCATGTCGGCGAACTCCATGAGGCCGTATGCCGTCAGTGCCTCGTGGCCCGGCGTTTGACCGAACCACTCGTAGCCCTTCTGCTTCGTCTCGTAGCCGGTGAGCAGCTTGTAGCCGCGATCCAGCGTGCCTTGCGTCTTCTGCACGAGCGCCGCGTCGGCCGCGTCGTTCGTCGCGAGATAGCTCAGCACCATGATGTTGGGATAGTTCGACGACGACGTCTGCTCGAAGCAGCCGCCCGGCTCGCGAATCATCGCCTCCATGCCCTTCGTCATCGACGCGAGCGGCGACGGATACATGTTCACCGTCGCAGTGATCGAGCCCGGCAGCGCGCCCGACAGATCGAGCTCGTGCTTGCTGATCTTGCCCGCCGCTGCGGTTCCCGACGCCGACAGCTCGAATGGGAAGCCGAGCGGCACGACGCGGATCTTCTTCTCGAGCTTGTCGTCGAGGCCCGCCGCGCGAACGCCGAGCGACACGTTGCCCTCGCCGTCGGTCGCCACGACCTCGAGCGGGAAGAACAGGCTCTTCTTCTCGCCGGCGCGCAGGTGAATCTTGCCCGCTGGATTGTTCGAGAGCTTGAACGCCGCACCGAAGCTCGCCGTGAGATCGGCGTCGATGTCGTCGTCGGTCTCGTTCGTCAGCGACACCGGCAGCCTGATCGAGTCACCTGACGTGACCTCGACCGGCAACCGCGCGTCGAGTGCGAGCGGCATCTTCGACTGGATCACCGCTTCGCCACCGCCCGGCACGCCGCCCGCTGACACGCCCTCCGCGATCGCACGGAACGACGTCACCGCATCCGATACCGGGAACGACACGGTCGCCGTGCCATCGCTGCTCGTGTCGACACTCGCGTTCCAGTAGATCGTCTCGCGGAAGTCGGTGCGCGGACCTTCGTAGCCCTTCTTGTACTCCGGCACCGGGAACACGCGGACCGGTGACCAGCCAGCGACGAGACCATCGTCACCCTCGCCGCCCCACTCCTCGTCCTTGTCCATCGCCATGCGCGCGCGGCCGAGCGCCTGCTTCTCGCCCGCCTTGTTGTCCCAGCGCGCTTCCTTCTTCGCTTGTTCGTTGACGGCCTTCCGATCGGCGAGCTTGAGATTCTTCGCGCCGCCGCCGGCCGCACCTTCGGCGAGGCCTACGTTGTTGCCCTTCGGCTTCATCGCGACTTTCGCCCTGCGCTCGGGTTGCGGCGCCGGCTCTGCGGCCGCAAGGTCCATCGGCGCTTCGACAGCAGGCGGCACGGCCTGCACGACCGCTGCACTTCCCCAGCCCGCACCGGGTGCGATCGCCGCGCTCGTCGCCCACGTGTCGACAGGCGGCGGCGGGTTGAGCACCGGCTGCCACTCGAACTTGCGGTAGCCGCGCGTCGCGAGCAGCGCATCCATCGCGGCGACTGCTTCCGGCTTATCGCCGAAGTAGAAGTTCGGCTCCTCGATCGGATCCTCGTCGGTCGCGCCGAGCTCGGGCTCGAGATAGAGCTTCGACAACATGCGGCCGCTCTTGTCGTCCGCAAACGACAGCACCGTGTCGTCGACCACCGCGACGCCTACGTTCGCCTTCACCGGCTTGCCCGTCGGATCCGTCGTCTTGATCTTCAACTTCACCGGATCGCGCGGCGAGTACCGCTTCTTGTCGGCGGTGAGCTCGACCTTCAGGTCCTGCCCCTTGCCGTGATAGACGAGACGCTCGGCGAGCGGCTCTTGCTTCGCGGAGAACAGCGTCACGCGCGTCGCGCCTTGGACGCCCTTGACATCGTCCTTGATCGGCAGCTCGATCAGCGCCGGCTTTCCTGCCTGCACCTCGATCGCGCCGTCGGCGAGCTTCTTCTCGCGCAGGACGGCCTCGACCATCACGGTGCGATTGCTCGAGCACAGCGCGGCGACGCGCAGCTTCGTCGGCGAATCGTCAACGCTGCGCACGACGCAACCGCCCGACTTCGCCGCCGGCACGTCGAACTTCTGCGTGATGCCGGCCGGCTTCGTGATCTCGACGTGGTACGTGCGGTCGGCATCGGGCGCGAGCTCGAAGCGACCGAGGCCATCGTGGATCGACGCGAACGTCGTCACCGTCTGACCGCGATCGTCGACGATCTTGCCCTCGATGTCGGCCGGCTTGCCGATCGTGTTCTTCGCCATGAAGTACACGCGACCTGCGACGCCTTCGACGAGATCGCCACCCTCGGGGAACAGCGACAGCTGCATCGTCTTCATCACGATCGGGATGCGTTTCTGGATCGACTCGGTCACGCCACCGTCGTCGGCGAGGATCGTGAGCAAACCGTCGCCGCGCGCGATCTTCGCCGGCAGCTGGAACTTCGCCGTCGCGCCGCCGCTCGCATCCGTCTTGATCGCGACGCGCGCGACCTCGATGTCGTCGACCGTCACGACCGCGGTCAGCGCCTTGTCGGCAAACGCCTCGCCGGTCGCGCGCTTGATCTCGATCGCAGCGCTGACCTGATCGCCTTCACCATACGCCTTGCGCAGGAGCTCGAGGCTCTTCTTCAAGCGCGGCGCCTCGTACGTGTTGACGATGATCTTCTTCGTCGTGTGCGTGCCGTCGTCGGCGGTGAGCTGGATCGTGTACTCGCCACCCTCGATGTCGGGCGACAGTGCGAAGTCGTTCTGCGCGACGCCGCTCTTCGCGAGCACGCGTTTCTGCGCGACGATCGATCCGCGCGGCGACATCAGCATCATGTTGAGGCCCATGTCGGTCTTGCCGACCAGCGAACCGGTCGCGCGCAGATCGGCGCGGAACCAGATTGTCTCGCCCGGCTGATACAGTGGCTTGTCCGTCATCACGTAGCTTCGCTGCGATGGATTGCGCTGGAAGTAGTCGTTGATTAGCGACGACATCTTCACGAGCTTGTCGCTCGCGAACACCTTCGCCGGCGTCATCGCCGCGATCGACTTGTCCAGCTGCGATTGCGAGGCAGCCTGCTGCGGAACCGCCGCAACATCGTTCGCCGGCGGCCCCGAACCAGCGCATGAGGTGGACAGCAGGGCGGCACCGAGGAACAGACGGAGTTTGGTCATGGCTCGTCCGTCTAACGTGCCGTCGCGAAAAACGATCTAGGCGCGTCGCGTCGTGGTCGAGACACCGGGTCCGCGGAAGTCTTGGGTCGCAACCGATGATACCGTGGCAGTGATGATGGCCGCCGCCATCGGCGCGCTTGCCGCGACGTTAGTGATCGCGCTGAGCTGGCGTAATGCGTGGGCGCCTGCCGTCGGCGCACTCCTCGGCGTTGCCATCGCGTTCGTCGGGGGCGCCGCCAGCACTGCCGACGTCGAGCACGCCGCACGCGACCTGTGGCGGCCGCTGCTCGTGATCATCAGCATCATGACGACCGCGGCGTGCGCGAGCGAGCTCGGCGTCTTTGCATACCTTGCCGAGTGGATCGAGCCGCGTACGCGAGGTCCGGTACGCCACGCGTTTCGCCTCGTGTTCGTGCTCGCTGCGCTGTGCGCCGCCGTGCTGTCGAACGATGCCGCGATCCTGATGTTCACGCCGGTCGTGATCGAGCTGCTCCGTCAGGTCTATCCGAAGCGTCACGGCAAGTTCGTGCATGCGTTCGCGTTCGCCGTGTTCGTAGCCGCTGGCGTCGCGCCGCTGGCAACGGGCAATCCGATGAACCTTGTCGTCGCGCAGCGCGCCGGCATCGGATTCAACGAGTACGCGCGACACATGATCCCGGTCGCGCTCGTCGGTTGGATCGTCGCGTACCTCGCGCTCGCCTGGTACTTCCGCGCCGAGCTCGCCGACGAAGCGCCCGCGAAGGGGGGCCGCTTGCCGACGGTGCAGCCGGTCGACGGTCCCGCGCGCATCGTGCTGTTCGCGACGGCCGGCAGCATTCTCGCGTATCCGATCCTTGCTGCGCTCCACCAGCCGCTGTGGACCGTTGCGGTCCCGACCGCGATCATCTGCACGATGGCGGCGACTCGACGCGACGTGCCAGTCACTCGCATCTTGCGCGAAATCAGCTGGGAGCTGATCCCGTTCGTGTTCGGTGTCCTCGTGCTCGCGACCGCGCTCGCGCGCGTAGGTGTTACCGACTCGCTCGCACAAATCTACGCTCGGTCATCTGCCCCGTTACCCACGGTCGGTGCGGTCGCCGCCGTTGGCTCCGCGCTCATCAACAACCATCCAATGGCGCTGCTCCACTCGGTGGCACTTGCGGGCGAGCCCCACTCGCTCGTCTACGCCGCGTTGATCGGCGGCGACCTCGGTCCCCGGCTGCTGCCGATCGGCTCGCTCGCCGGTCTGCTCTGGCTCCATACCCTCCGGGTGCGAGGCGTGGTGATCCCGTTCGGCCTGTTCATCCGGGTTGGCCTCGTGGTCACGATTCCGTCGCTGCTCGTATCGCTGGCGACCCTCTGGCTGCTGGCGTAACCACCGGAATAGGCAGGCCTGCGCCCGCGGTTGAGGGAGTTGCATACATGTCTTCCGTGCTACAAACGATGCGGAACTGAGAAGGGGTAAACCCATGGCATTCGCTCAAGAGTCAGCTCGTCCGATTCAAGGCGCCGTCGCCACGCTAGGCGTGAGCGACCGCGTCGCATTCTTGCGTAAGTCGTATGGCCTGCTCGGCGGCGCGCTGATCGTGTGGGCCGCGGCGTCGGCCTACGTGTTCCGGTACATGCCGGAGGTCAGCTTCAAGTGGTCGCGCTGGGCGCTCACTGGCTACAACTGGTTCGCCGTGATCGGCCTTCTGATCGGCAGCGGCATGCTCGCGCAGTGGCTCGCCCGCTCCGAGACGTCGCGCACGATCCAGTACATCGGCCTCGGCGTCGAGGTTGCTGCATGGACATTCCTGATGCAGCCGATGCTGTGGGTGCTGTTCATGAAGTTCAAGCCGGCTGGTGCCCAGGCGCTGCTCGCGCAAGGCACGATCGCGACGCTCGCGATCTTCGTCGGCCTGACGGCGACGGTCTTCATCACGAAGAAGGACTTCTCGTTCCTGCGCGGCGTCGTGACCGTCGGCATGTTCGCAGCGCTCGGCATCATCATGGCGTCGATCCTGTTCGGCTTCACGCTCGGCCTGGTGTTCACCGGCGCCCTGATCGCGCTGCTCGCGCTCAAGATCCTCTACGACACCAGCCTGATGATGAACTACTTCCCGCCGACGCATTACGTGTCGGCAGCACTCATGCTGTTCGGCACTGTCGCCACCCTATTCTGGAACATCATGGTGTTCCTCATGAGGATGCGCAGCGACTAACGATTGCGGCTAGGCTGCCGATTTGGCAGGGGTAGCGACGGGGACCGAAGAGGTCCCCGTTGTTCGTTTCGGGCTATAATGGGCTGAATGTCTGCTGTGGTGGCGCCAGCCCCGCTCTCGTCGACTGATATCGGCGCGGTGCGGCGACTCGAAGATGCAGTCGCGACCGTCATCCGCGGCAAGCCCGAAGCGATTCGCGCCGCGGTCATCGCGCTCTTGTCGCGCGGACATCTATTGATCGAAGACATCCCGGGCGTCGGCAAGACCACGCTCGCGCGCGCGCTCGCTGCCGCACTCGGCGGCTCGTTCCGCCGCATTCAGTTCACGAGCGACTTGCTCCCCTCGGACATCGTCGGCGTCTCCGTCTACGACCAGCAGGGCAAGATCTTCGAGCTCAAGAAGGGGCCGATCTTCGCGAACGTCGTGCTCGCGGACGAGATCAACCGCACCACGCCGCGCACGCAATCCGCGCTGCTCGAGGCGATGAGCGAAGGCCAGGTCTCGATCGACGACGCGACGCACGAGCTGCCGCGCCCGTTCATGGTCATCGCGACGCAGAACCCGGCCGAGCACTACGGTACGTATCCGCTGCCCGAGTCGCAGATGGATCGCTTCCTGTTGCGCGTCTCGCTCGGCTATCCGAACAAGCACATCGAGCGCGACTTGCTCAAGAACCGCCACGGCGCCGATCCGGTCGCCGAGCTCCAGCCCGTCGTCGATCTGTCGGCCGTTCGCACGCTGCAGGACGGCGTCGAGACGATCCGCATGGACGACGCCCTGCTCGACTACGCGATGCAGATCGTCGAGGAGACGCGCCGTCATCCGTCGATCAGCGTCGGAATCTCGACGCGCGGCGCACTCGCCTGGTACCGCGCCGCGCAAGCTGCTGCGCTCGCCGGCGGCCGCGAGTTCGTCATTCCCGACGACATCAAGGGTCTCGCTATTCCGTGTCTCGCGCACCGACTCGTGCTCGCGCAGGCGCACGATTCGCTCGGTCGCGCGCGCGCAGATAGCGAGCGCGTGATCGCCGATATCATCGGCCGCGTCAGCGTTCCGACCTGATGTCGTTCTGGGCGCGCCTACGACGTCGCTTTCGTCCGCCGCGCCGGCTGAGCTTCACCCGCGAAGGCAAGCTCATCGTGATCCTGTCGGTCGGCGTTGGCTTCGCCGCGATCAACACCGGCAACAACCTCTTGTACCTGCTGCTCGGCTGGCTGCTGTCGTTCATCGTCGCCTCCGGGATCCTCAGCGAGCTGACGCTGCGTGCGCTCACCGTCGAGCGCAGGCCACCGCCGCGCATCTACGCGAGCGAGCCGTTCTTGATGGAAGTGTTGATCAAGAACGGCAAGCCGAACCGCGCGTCGTACTCGATCGAGGTCGAAGACCTGCAGGGCAAGACGCCGATCGACAAGCGCTGCTACTTCCTGAAAATCCCCGAGGCAAAATCGCAGCGCACGTCGTATCGGCACACGTTCGTCAAGCGCGGCCTTTACACGCTCACCGGCTATCGACTCGCGACGAAGTTTCCATTCGCGCTGTTTCGCAAGTCACGCGACGTCGAGGCGCAGCTCGACGTGCTCGTCTATCCCGCGCGCGTCTCGGTACCGCGCCCGCCGCCACGCGCCGCGACCCGCGGTGATGCGATCGCCGATCGACTCGGTCGCCGCGGTGAATTCTTCGGCCTGCGCGAGCGCCGTCCCGGCGACGATCGCCGCGACGTGCACTGGAAGTCGTCCGCGCGCACCGGCCGCTTGCTCGTGCGCGAGTACGAGGACGAGCTCGCCCGCCGCGTCGTGATCGGCGTCGACAACGCGCTGCCGCAGGACGTGCGCGACGCGGTCACCGATGGTGTGCTGACGCCGGCGTTCGAGGCGCAGGTCTCGGCCGTCGAGCGCGCGATCAGCATCGCGGCGAGCCTGGCGACCGCGTACCTCGAGGTCGGCTGGACCGTCGAGCTCGTGTCGCGCGGCGTGCACGTCGCGCCCGGGACCGGCCGCATGCACGAGGCGAAGATCGCGCGCGAGCTGGCGCTGTTGCCCTACGTCGGTGATGACGTCGCGTTCGCAACGATGCCCGCTCGCATCGAGAGCGTGCTCGTCCAGCCGCGTGGCGTCCCGGCGCAAGGTCGCCCGTCGGCGGGAACGGTGATGGAGGCCTGATGCGCTTCGCCGTCGCCCACAAGGCCGCGACGTATCTGATGATCACGTTCGCGTTCCTCGCGATGATCGCGGGTGGCGGCGTGTCACCACTGTTCGCGCTCGGTGGCATCGTCGGTCTCGTCGGCTCGTGGTGGTGGGAGCCACCAAACATTCGGTGGGAGAAGTGGACGTGGGTATGGACGACCGCATCGGTATTCGCGCTCGTCTACAGCGTGCTCACCGCGATCGTCACCGGTGATTTCCTCGGCGTCGGCGCGCAGTTCTTGATCTGGCTCGTCGTCGCGAAGGCGTACAACCGGCGCGCCGCACGCGACTGGCAGCAGATGTACCTGCTCGCGTTCCTCATGCTCGTCGCGGGCTCGGTGCTCAACGCCGATCTCACCTACGGTCTGTGCTTCCTCGGCTTCGTGATCTCGGCGACCTGGGCACTCACGCTGTTCCATCTGCGCCGCGAGATGGAAGACAACCTGCTCGTCAAGCATGCCGCCGATCGCGCGAGCGAGCGCGTCGAAGTTCGGCGCATCCTCGATAGCAAGCGCATCGTCGGCGGCCGCTTCTTCCTCGGTACCGGCCTGCTCTCGTTCGGCGTGTTCCTCGTCGCCGCGATCGTGTTCCTCGCGATCCCGCGCGTCGGCTTCGGGTTCTTCCTGAAGGGGCGCGGCGGGCTCACGCTCACCGGGTTCTCCGACGGTGTGAAGCTCGGCGGTCACGGCGTGATCAAGAACGACTCGACCGTCGTGATGCGCGTCGAGATCGATTCGAAGTACGGCGGTCGCGACAAAGCAGAGATTCACTGGCGCGGCGTCGCATTCGACCACTACGAAAATGCCCGCTGGACGCGGACGCGGCTCGCGCCGTCGACACGCGTCGTCCGCTACATCGATCGGCCGGGCATCGAGCGGTACCTGCTGAGCTGGCAGGACAGCGCGGTCGCGTTCGACGCGATTCACGACGGCGCGAAGCAGGACATCTGGCTCGATCCGCTCGACTCCGACGTGCTGTTCGGCGCGAGCAACCCGCACGTGTTCGAGATGGCGGCGATCGCGCGCAAGCGCAAAGAGAAGCTGCAGCTCAACGACGAGCTGCGCGTCGATCACGGCTCGACGGTGCACTACACGGTGTGGTCCGACGTCACGACGCCCTCTCCCGACGAGCTGCGCCGTCCGATCGGCGCTGCGCCCGGAAACTACGCGGTGTATCTGCAGCTGCCGCCCGAGATCACGCCGCAAACGTTCGCGCTCGCGCGCCGGCTCACCGACGGCCTACCGACGAACTACGACAAGGCGATCGCGATCGAGCGCTGGCTCGAGACGAACCTGTCGTACACGCTCGAGCTGAAGGATCCGGGCAAGACCGAGCCGGTCCACTTCTTCCTGTTCGATCGCAAGAAGGGCCACTGCGAGTACTTCGCATCCGCATTCGTCGTACTCGCGCGCGCAGCCGGCATCCCGACCCGCCAGGTCAACGGCTTCCTCGGCGGCGAGTGGAACGAGTATCAGGGCTACGTCGCGGTGCGTGCCGGCGACGCGCACTCGTGGGCCGAGGTGTTTTTTCCCGGTCGCGGCTGGGTCACGTTCGATCCGACCCCTGCGGCGCCCGGTGGCGAGCTCGGCCGCGGTGGCACCGGCTGGCGCGCAAAGCTCGGCCGCTTCATCGACACGCTGCGGTTCCAGTGGTCGAAGTGGGTGATCGAGTACGACCTCGTCGCGCAGCTGTCGCTATTCAAGGACATCGGCCGCGCGCTCAAGAGTGCGGCCGGCCACGTACGCGATGGCGTCCTCGCGGTGTTCCGGTACTGGCCGATCGCAGCAATCCTCGGCGGTGGAATCGCCGGGCTACTCGTACTGCGGCGACGACGCCGTGGCCCTGGCATGGAACACGGCGCGCGCGTGGTGAAGCCGCGTACGCGATCGCCGATCGCGGCGGTCTACGATCAAGTGACGAAGCAGCTCGCCAAGCACGGCACCCGGCGCGAGCCCGGGACCACGCCGCGCGAGCTGGCCGACCGTGCCCTCGCGAAGGGCGATCCGGCGGCGACCGAGCTCCGGGAGCTGACCGAGCTGTATTACGCCGCCGAGTGGGGTGGCCGACGCGATCCGGGCGCCGAGCAGCGGGCCGGAGAGCTGGCGATCGCGATCCGGCGCCGGCTGCGCGACTCGGCAAAATCCGCGACCTGAACGTAGAGCCGACCGCGCGAAGTCCGCGATCTGATCGACTGACCGCGTGACGTGGCCCACGACACCGGCGTCCCACGGGACGCGCCAGCCGCATGGTGCTCGCCATCACCGCTTCGCGTTGACGGCTCGGCTTACTATTCGGCTGGCTTGTGCCAGATTGGCAGTCGGTCCGGCGAAATTGAAACGCCGATCTGCCCGTGATATCGACGAATGTCGTCGGTCCACCTTCGCACGGGCGACGGCAAACCCCTTGCAGAGAGCAGCCGCGATGACGCGTTACGTACTGCTGGCCTTCCTCGGTCTGGGGGCGAGCATCTCGTGGGCCGATATGGGCATGCTGCCCGACGGCGCGCAGCTCAAGTTCAACAAGGTGCTCCTGCACGAGCACAACGCCGAAGTGCCGGCCGAGCCCGAGATCGATCCCGACTCGCTGCTGTTCTATTTCAACTCGGCGCACTGCGAGTGCAGCTTCTTCAACTACAACCCCGAGACGGCGGACATGACGTTCTTCGAGAACAACGTCGCGTTCGAGCTGACCGTCGAGGGCGGCAGTACGCCGGTCACTGACCCGATCGAGATCTGGACCGGCACCGGCTGCGACACGAACGACACGACGCAGCGCGCGGCCGACTGCCACAAGGTCGACTCGGCCGGTGCCGGCACCGTTGCTGCGATCCAGCAGTCCGGCGCCGCGACCATCTCGGTCCCGATCTTCGACGTCATGGTACCGAAGGCGAGCGAACGCCCCGGCTGCAAGGAGCGCGAGCAGGACGGTACCGTGTGGGCGCTCGTCGACGTCGGGGGCACCGGCATGACCAATTACTCGGTATCGAAGACGCTAAAGACCGACACGAAGCCGCCGCCACTACCGACGAACTTCCACGCGGTCGGCGCCGAGAACGCGGTCGTGATTACTTGGGACTCGCCGGCTGAAGGCGTCTCCGACGTCGCGTACTACCAGGCGCTGTGTGCGACCGCCGGTGGCGCGCCGGCAAAATCGAACCCGCCGAAGGCGCGTTATCAGACATCACGCCAGCTGTGCGGTGCGCCATCCGACGTGTTCCTCACGCCGTCGGATATCTCGTCGAACACCGGGACCGACGCAGGCTCGGGCTCGATCGTGCTCACCGAGGAGATGGCGCAGCTCCAGCCCGCGTTCATCTGCGGCGAGAGCGCGAGCGCGACCAAAAACGAGCTGCGCATCGACGGCCTCAAGAACGGTAGCGAATACACGGTCATCTTGCTCACGATCGATCGGTCGGGAAACGCGACGGGCACGTTCTTCACGTCGCCGCTCGTGCCGCAGCCCGCGACCGACTTCTGGGAGGACCTCCACGATCAAGGTAGCGGCGTCGAGGGCGGCTTCTGCTTGCTCGCGCAAACGTTCGGCGATGACAACCCGCTCACGAACACGCTGCGTTCGTTCCGCGACAACACGCTCGCCGACACCGCGTATGGCCGCTGGTTGATCGATGTCTACTACGGCACGATCGGCGCGCTCGATCTGCACGGCAGCGTCGCGCTGCGCATCGTCGCCGGTGTGTTGCTACTGCCGCTCGTCGTGCTCGCGCTGCTCTGGCATCTGCTCACACTGCCCGGGCTACTCGCGCTCGCCGCGCTGCTCGTGCTCATCCGGAAGCGTCGGTTCGCACAGGCGCGCCTCGCCGCCGTGACCACCGTGGCGTTCGTCGCGTTGTTCCCGGCGCGCGCACACGCGCAATCGCCGTACTGGGAGACGCAGGAGTACACGAACACCGAGGCCGAGCTGCCGCCCGGTGATCCGATGCGCGTGCGCTGGCACGCAGGCATTCGCCTCGGTCCGTACGTGCCCGGCATCGACGACCAGGTGAACATGCCGGTCGGCAAGTTCGCGGGCCCGTACGAGCAGATGTTCGGCGGCTCGTCGGTCCTGCCCGTGCTCGACGTCGACTACTTCTTGTGGCGCGGCTTCGGCCAGCTCGGCGTTGGCGCATCGCTCGGCTACCTCGGCAAGAAGGCGCACGCGTGGCAGGCCGGCAGCGATCCGGCGGACCCGAAGCGACCTCGCGCGGAAGGCGACGAAAACAAGTTCCGACTGTTCCCGTTCTCGCTGAACGTGGTCTATCGCTTCACGTACCTCGACGACGAATACGGCGTACCGATCGTGCCCTACGCGCGCGGCGGCCTCGCCTACTACATCTGGTGGATCACCGCACCGAACGGCGACTTCTCGAAGTCGTGCGTCGGACCTAACACTGGCGCGATGTGCCAGACGACGACGGCGGCAGGCGCCAGCCTCGGCGTCGTTGGCTCGGTCGGCCTGGCGGTTCGCGCCGAGCGCGTCGACGAGGGCGCGGCCCGATCGATGCGCGAAAGCGGCATCGAGCACGCGGGGTTCTACGCCGAATACAGTATTGGCAAAGTCGACGGCTTCGGCTCGGATAAGAAACTCTCCGTCGGCGACGCCACTTGGTTCGCCGGCGTGGACTTCGAGTTCTAGGCTCGCGCTAAACGCGACGCGTCGACGGCCGCGGGCTGCGCAATCCGCGCGACGCGCTGCCAGCAACTGACACGTAGAGCGTTGTGTCCCAGGCTGCGTCGCCATGTTATCGACGAGCCAAATGAAGCGCGTGTTGGTCCCTGCCCTGCTGCTCGCTGCCTGTGGCGGCGCCAAACCCGAAGCCGTTGTCCCCGCACCGCCGACGAGCAGCGCAGCCGCGCCGGCAGTCGCCGCGGCCGAGCCTGCCGCGGTCACGTCGACGAAGTCGGCTCCGGCGCGAAAGATCCGCACGGTCGAGGGCATCACCGAGTACCAGCTCGCGAACGGACTCCAGGTGTTGCTGTTCCCCGACGCGACGCAGTCGACGGTGACGGTCAACGTCACGTACCTCGTCGGCTCGCGCCACGAAGGTTATGGCGAGACCGGCATGGCGCACCTCCTCGAGCACATGATGTTCAAGGGCACGCCGACGCATCGCAACGTACTCAAGCTGCTCGGCGAGAAGGGCGCGAGTGCGAACGGCACGACCTGGCTCGATCGCACGAACTACTTCGAGACGCTGCCGGCGTCGCAGGAGAACCTCGACTGGACGCTCGCGCTCGAAGCCGATCGCATGCGCAATGCATCGATCTCGCCGGACGATCTCAAGACCGAGTTCTCGGTCGTCCGCAACGAGTTCGAGATGGGCGAGAACAACCCGCAGGCGATTCTCGACGAGCGCATCGTGTCGACTGCATTCCTCTGGCACAACTACGGCAAGTCGACGATCGGCTCGCGCTCCGACATCGAGCGCGTGCCGGTGCCGGCGCTGCGCGCGTTCTACGAGAAGTACTACCAGCCCGACAACGCGGTGCTCGTCGTCTCGGGCAAGTACGACGACGCGAAGGCACTCGCATCGGTCGAGAAGATGTTCGGTTCGATTCCGCGCCCGACGCGCGTGCTCGCGCCGACGTATTCGGTCGAGCCCGCGCAGGACGGCGAGCGCACCGTGACGTTGCGCCGCAACGGCGACGTCAACGTGATCGGTCTCGCATATCACACGGTCGCTGGTACCTCGGACGACTTCCCGGCCGTCGAAGCCGCGCTCGACATGCTCACGCGCGAGCCGGCGGGCCGCCTGTACAAGAAGCTCGTCGAGACGAAGCTCGCCGCATCGATCGATAGCACGGCGATGGCGACGCACGATCCATTCCTCGCGCAGCTGTCCGCGGACGTCCGCGACGCGAAGAACGTCGCCACCGTCGAGAAGATCATGATCGAGGAGATGGAAGGCCTCGCCGCGTCGAAGATCGACGACAAGGCCGTCGCGCGCTGGCGCGTGGCGACGCTCAAGGAGCTGGAGCTCGCGATGGCCGATAGCGAGCGCATCGCCGTCGAGCTTTCGGAGTACGCAGCGCTCGGCGATTGGCGGACGCTGTTCGCGTATCGCAACCGGGTCGAGAAGGTGACGGTCGCCGACGTCCAGCGCGTCGCGAAGACGTACTTCAAGGCGTCGAACCGCACGCTCGGCAAGTTCATCCCGACGAAGGACATCGATCGCGCGCCGCTCACCGAGACGCCGGACATCAACGCCTACGTGAAGGGCATCGAGGGCGGCGAGGTAAAAGAGCAAGGCGAGGTGTTCCAGGCGACGCTCGACAACATCGAGCAGCGCACGACGCGCACGCAGCTCAAGGGCGGCATCAAAGCGGCGCTGCTGCCGAAGAAGACGCGCGGCGGCAAGGTCGAGCTGAACCTCGCGCTGCACTGGGGTGACGAGAAGTCGCTGCAGAACAAGTCGACGCAAGCCGACATGCTCGGCTCGGTGCTCGTGCGCGGCACGACGAAGAAGTCGTACCAGGACCTCCAGGATCTCGAGGATCAGCTCAAGGCTCACATCTGGTTCTCGACGAGCGCCGACGGCCTCACGCTGCACATCGAGACGCTGCGCGACAAGCTGCCCGCCGCGCTCGATCTCGCGGTCGAGATGCTCAAGACGCCGAGCTTCCCCGACAAGGAGCTCGAGATCGTGCGCCAGGAGCAGCTCTCGTCGCTCGAGCAACAGCTGCAGGAGCCGATGGCGGTCGCGTTCCAGACGGTCCAGCAGCTGACGACGAAATGGCCGAAGGGCGACCCGCGCTATCCCGAATCGACGACCGAACAGATCGCCGCGACGAAGAAGGTCACGATGGCGGAGATCAAGCAGTTCTATCGCGACTTCGTCGGCGCCGGTTACGGCGAGCTGTCCGTCGTCGGTGACTTCGATCCGAAGGCGCTCACCGCGCAGATCGAGCAACACTTCGAGAAGTGGCAGACCAAGAAGCCGTACAAGCGGCTCGAGGGTAAGGCATTCGGCGTCCCGGGCGCGACGAAGTCGGTCGACATCAAGGACAAGGAGATGACGACGCTCGCGCTGTCACACGACATCCAGATGAAGGACACCGACGCCGACTACGCGGCGTGGCTGATGGCGTCGCAGATCCTCGGCGGCGACGCAGCGTCTCGTGCGTGGATGCGGCTGCGCGAGAAGGAAGGTCTGTCGTACGGCGTTGCCACGTGGGCGTTCGCCGATGCGTTCGACAACGTCGGCGGCTTTGGCGGCTACGCGATCGTCGCGCCGCAGAACCTCGCGAAGGCGAAGGCGTCGCTGCTCGACGAGATCGAAAAGCTGACGACGAGCAAGGTCACCGACGAGGAGCTCCGGCGCGCGAAGGAGACCTGGATCAAGGAGCAGGACACCGGCCTGTCGAGCGACGGCTACGTGATCCAGATGCTGTCGCGCCAGACGTTCCGTGGCCGCACGACGGCGTACACGAAGGAGCTGCGCGCGAAGATCCAGGCGGTCACCGCCGACGATGTCGCGCGGGTCGCGAAGAAGTATCTCGATCCGAAGCGGCTCGTCATCGTCGACGCCGGCGACGTCTCTAAGCAGCAGAAGAAGTAGCGATACTTCAGCGCCGCTGCGAGCGCGGAGCTAATCGGCCTTCTTCGGCACTTCGGCGAGGTACGTGTCTTCCTCGGCCTCGTCGGTGCGAATCGTCGCGCCCGGCTCGGCGGGCACGCCCGATAACAACAAGCTGATCTGTGCGCCGAGCGTCTGCGCGCTTGGATACCGGCGATCGGGATTCTTTTCGAGCATGCACGCGATCAGGGACTCGACATCGGCTGGCACGTCCGCACGCACCGTCCGCAACAGCGGCGCGGGCGCGTGAATGTGTGCCGCAACCATCTCGCCGAACGTGCGCGACTCCGCGAACGGATGCTGCCCGGTGATCAACAAGAATGCGAGCACACCGAGCCCGTAGATATCGCTGCGCGCGTCGAGCCCACGATCGAGCAATTGCTCCGGCGAGCTGTACTCGACCGAGCCGACGTTCTGGCCGACCGGCGAGATGCGCAGGTTCGCGCCAAGGATCTTCGCGAGGCCGAAGTCCGACACCTTCACGAAGTACGCATCCGACGGCCGTTCCTCGACGATGATGTTCTCGGGCTTGAGATCGCGATGCACGACGCCCATCGCGTGCGCTTCGCCGAGCGAGTTGCACAGCCCGAGCAGGATCCGCATCACGGTTTGCCACGGCAGCGGACCGTCGTGCCGGAGCACGTGCGCGAGGCTGCGGCCGGGCGACAGCTCCATCGCGATGTACAAGGAGCCGTCGGGCTCGCGATCGAATTCGTACGTCGTGATCGTGTGCTGCGAGCGCAGGTTGACGAGCACGTGGCCCTCGCGGCGAAAGCGCTCGGTCGCGAGTGGATCGTGTTGCGCGTTGCCCGGCAGCAGCTTGATCGCGATCTTGCGGCGGGTTCCGGTCTGCTCGGCCTTGTAGACCGCGCCCAGCGAGCCGGCGCCGACCCGCTGCCGCAGCTGGTAACGCCGCGCGATCGTGCGGCCGAAGTTCTCGTCGACGAGGCTCACGCCGCAGACGCCACAAAAGCGCGCCTCGTCCTCGAGGTCCTCATCGCAGGTGTGGCACCGGGTGCTCACGCGAGGCACAGCATAGCTCGGGACCGGGGTGCCGGGTGGGTCGGGCGTTTCGTGCTTCAAGCGTCGACGGTGGATGGGCTACTCTGACGGTATGAGGACGACGGTCGTGTGTCTCGTGGTGCTCCTCTTCGCCTCGCCGGTTCGAGCAGACTCGCCGTCGCGCGGCCACGTGGTCGTCGATGCGCTCGGCGTCGATGCGCGAACCGGTGAGAAGCTCATCGCGATCGTCGATGCGCACGATGCCGAGCTGGCGAAGCTTTCGCGCGAGCGCGGCGAGCTCAAGAGCCAGCTGGTCGCATCCCGCCGGCTCGATCCCAAATCGCTCGATGGCCTGCTCGACGCGACCGTCGCGAACCAGCGCGCGCTCGCCGAGCTCGACGGCCGGTTGATCCAGCGCGTGCGTAAGCTCGTGCCGAGCCCCAAGGCAGTTCAGCTGTTGTTCCTGCTGTCGGTCACCGAGCCGACACTTCCTGCAGCAACCGTGAGCACTGCCGTGTGCGACCCGTGGACATCGATGCATCGTTGCAACTGACAGTGACGGATCCCACCCAATCCCGTTAGATCACGAAACACTCAATTTGCCCTCGGGGCTCGGTGGGCGTGTTAGGGTGCGCGCCCTCGATGCGGCCCCTGATCCTCGTCTGTGTTGCGTTTGGTCTGATCACTTCTGCGGGATGCGGTGGGTGTGATCGCG